>NZ_JBBDQW010000059.1:0-4784 GCF_040905785.1 Tistlia sp. | reverse complement strand
GCGCTTGCATGGTTCGACAAGCTCACTACGAAGCGATGGAAGCGTCTGCGCAGGCTTTCAGGTCGCGCTTCATGGTGAGCTTGTCGAACCATGGGGCGTGAGGAAGAGACGGCGGCCCCGCTTGGGAGAGGATAGCCCCTTCACCCGCGTCGATTGATCCGGATCAAGGTCGGCCGGTCCGTCCTCCCCTAGCCTGGCTAGCCTTCCCGAGAGCGCGGCGGGATGCCGCGGCCCGACATATTCACATTTCGATATCTATGCACATATGCATTCGTGTGCACCCAAGCGCGACCCACGACGGGAGGAAAGAGATGACGGCCAACGTTCCGGTTCTGGTGAAGCCCCAGGTCAAGAGCTTCTTCGACGAGGCGACCTTCACGGCGACCCACGTGGTGGTCGATCCCGAGACCCGGCGCTGCGCGATCCTCGACTCCGTGCTCGACTACGACCCCAAGTCGGGCCGCACGAAGACGGCCTCGGCCGACGCGGTGATCGCCTACGTCGAGGCCGAGAGCCTGAAGGTCGACTGGCTGCTGGAAACCCACGCACACGCCGACCACCTGAGCGCGGCGCCCTACCTGAAGAAGCGGCTCGGCGGCAGGACCGCGATCGGCGAGCACATCACGACGGTGCAGCAGGTCTTCGGCAAGGTCTTCAACGCCGAGCCCGCGTTCCGGACCGACGGCTCGCAGTTCGACCACCTGTTCAAGGACGGCGAGACCTTCCGGATCGGCGGCATGGAGACGCGGGTCCTGCACACGCCCGGCCACACGCCGGCCTGCCTGACCTACGTGATCGGCGACGCCGCCTTCGTCGGCGACACGCTGTTCATGCCGGACTACGGCACGGCGCGCTGCGACTTCCCCGGCGGCGATGCGCGCACGCTCTACCGCTCGATCCACAAGGTGCTGTCGCTGCCCGCCAAGACCCGCCTGTTCCTCTGCCACGACTACAAGGCCAAGGGCCGCGATGAGTACGTCTGGCAGACCACGGTCGGCGAGGAGCGCGAGCGCAACATCCACGTGCGCGACGGCCTCGGCGAAGAGGAGTTCGTGCGAATGCGCACGGAGCGCGACAAGACCCTCGCGATGCCCGTGCTGATCCTGCCATCGGTGCAGGTCAACATGCGCGCCGGCGAGTTGCCGCCGGCCGAGGACAACGGCGTCCATTACCTGAAGATCCCGGTCGACGCGCTGTAGGGGGCCGCCGCGACGGCGGCCGAAGGCGGACCAGACGGTCAGGAGGAAGGCCCGGTGGAGAAGATCGCACGGCTGACGCCCTTCATCTCGGTGTCGCCCCAGCTCAACGAGACCGACCTCGGCATCGCCGCCGCACAGGGATTCCAGTCGGTCGTCTGCAACCGCCCCGACGGCGAGTCGGAGGACCAGCCCGCGGGCGGGCGCATCGCCGAGGCCGAGAAGAAGAGGCCCGCGTGAACGCCCTGCCCTCACCCGAAGGGCGCCCGGCGGCGTCCTTCGACCTCTCGCGATGGGAGAGGTGTCGTTCAGGATCGCCTCACCTCTCCCTTCGGGGGAGAGGTCGGACTCCGCGTTTGCGGATTCCGGGTGAGGGCAAGCCGCCGTCCGGAACCTTGTAATGAAGCTCGAGCGCCTCTTCCCCGCCCTCGGCTGGCTGCGCGACTACCGGCGAAGCGACCTGACCAGCGACCTGCTGGCCGGCGTGATCGTCACGATCATGCTGATCCCGCAGAGCCTCGCCTACGCCCTGCTGGCCGGCCTGCCGCCGCAGGTCGGGCTCTACGCCAGCATCCTGCCGCTGGTCGCCTACGCCGCCTTCGGCAGCAGCCGCACCCTCGCGGTCGGGCCGGTCGCCGTAGTCTCGCTGATGACCGCGGCCTCGGTCAGCAAGGTCGCCGCGCCCGGGTCGCCGGAGTACCTGGCCGCGGCGCTGGCGCTCGCCCTGCTGTCCGGGCTGTTCCTGCTGGCGCTCGGCCTGGCGCGCCTGGGCGCGATCGCCAACCTGCTGAGCCACCCGGTGATCTCCGGCTTCATCAGCGCCTCGGCCGTGCTGATCGCGATCAGCCAGATGAAGCACATCCTCGGCGTGCCGGTCGTCGGCCACAGCCTCGCCGAGATCCTGCCGAGCCTGGCCGGGAACCTCGGGCGGCTCAACCTGCCGACCCTGGCGATCGGCGGCGCTGCGATCGCCTTCCTGTTCTGGGTCCGCGGCCGCCTGAAGCCGCTACTGACCCGCGCCGGCCTCGGGCCGCGCCTGGCCGACTTCGTCGCCAAGGCCGGGCCGGTCGCCGCCGTCGTCGTCGGCATCCTCGCCGTGCGCCTGCTCGGCCTCGAGGCGGCCGGCGTCGCGGTGGTCGGCGAGATCCCGCGCGGCCTGCCGCCCCTGACCGTTCCCGCGATCGACGCCGAGCTGTGGCTGGACCTGCTGCCGGCGGCGGCGCTGATCAGCCTGGTCGGCTTCGTCGAGACCGTCTCGGTCGCCGAAACCCTGGCCGCCAAGCGCCGCCAGCGCATCGACGCCAACCAGGAGCTGGTCGGCCTGGGCGCCGCCAACCTGGCCGCCGCGGTGACCGGCGGCTATCCGGTGACCGGCGGCTTCGCCCGCTCCGTCGTCAACTTCGCGGCCGGCGCCCAGACGCCGCTGGCCGGCGTCGTCACCGCCGTGCTGATCGCCGTGACCGCGGCCTTCCTGACGCCGCTGTTCTTCTTCCTGCCGCAGGCGGTGCTGGCCGCGACCATCGTCGTCGCCGTGTTGTCGCTGGTCGACCTCGGTGCGATCCGGCGGACTTGGCGCTACTCGAAGGGCGACTTCACGGCCATGGCGGCGACCATCGTCGTGGTCCTCGGCGTCGGCGTCGAAGCCGGCATCCTGGCCGGCATCCTGCTGTCGATCGCGCTGTTCCTCTGGCGCACGACGCGCCCCCACATCGCGGTGGTCGGCCAGGTGCCGGGCAGCGAGCACTTCCGCAACGTCGAGCGCCACAAGGTGGTCGAGAGCGAGACGGTGCTGACGATCCGCGTCGACGAGAGCCTCTATTTCGCCAACAGCCGCTTCCTGGAGGAGCGGATCCTGCAGCTGGTCGCCGCCCGGCCCAAGGTCGCGCACGTCGTCCTGATGTGCCCGGCGGTGAACTTCATCGACGCCAGTGCCCTGGAGAGCCTGGAGGCGATCGCCGACCGCCTGGAGACGGCGGGGGTGACGCTGCATCTCTCGGAGGTCAAGGGGCCGGTCATGGACCGCCTCCAGCATTCGGACTTCTTCGAGCACCTGACCGGCGAGGTCTTCCTCAGCCAGCACGCGGCGCTGCGCACGCTCGATCCCGAGGCGAGCGAGCGCGCGCGCAGCAGCGCGCCGGCGGCGCTCCAGCTGGCCTCCGGCGACGGCTGACGAAGGCGCCGCCAGGGAGTCCTCGTCGCGTGCGCGGGCGACGGAAGGGAGGCGTCGGCGGCCGGCCGGCACGGCGCCCTACCGCCGGCGGTCGATGGGCTCCTCCGCCTTGACCTGGCGGCCGGTCCAGGTCTGGCCGACGCGCCAGCCGGGGGGCAGGCGGCCGAGCGCCGGGAAGGGCTCGCTGCCCAGGCAGTCGAAGTAACTGTCGTGGATCAGCACGGACTGGCGCACGGTCGGCCAGGCCACGATGCGCAGCAGGTCCTGGTCGAAGTGCAGGTTGGCCGCGCGGAACGGCGTGAAGTCGCGGACCAGCTCGGCGACCGGCGGCAGGACGCCGCCGACGCCGCCCCACAGGCCGGCCAGGATCAGGTCGGTGTGGGTCGGCCAGTCGCGCATGACGTGGAAGTGCCGGCCGCTGGCCAGCCAGGCGTCGACGGCGACCCGCTCCTGCACCGAGACCAGGGAGTCGGCGTCGCGCACCAGGAATCGGGCGACCGCCGGGTCGCCGACCGGCTCGAAGCGCCAGAGCAGGCCTTCGTAGAGGCGCTGCGGGCGCGGCCGCAGCACGACCTCGGCGCCCTCCCCGGCCAGGGCCGCGCGCAGCGCCTCCGGCACCGTCTCGTCGCAGTAGAAGCGCGCGGTCCAGCCGGGATAGAGCTCGGGAATCAGGCGGGCGTTCCTCAGCGCGCCCTGGCAGTAGAGCTCCTTGTCGCCCCACAGGCTGAAGGCGATGAGGTTGCGCCCGGGCGTCGTCGGGTCGAAGGGCGGCGGCGGCTCCGGCAGGGGATGCACAGGCCCGCTCTCGCGGGCCTGGCGGTCCTTGGCCTCCAGCGCCGCGACCCCGTGGCGCCGCGCCGCCTCGAGGTCGCCGAGCTCTGCGAAGCAGGTGCAGAGGCCGTCGTGGATGTTCGGGTTGTCCGCGCCCGTCTCGAGGGCCCGAGTCAGGGCGGTCACCGCCTGGGGAAAGCCACCGAGCGCGATCAGCAGCACGCCCAGGTTCTCGTGCAGGGCCGCCGCCTGGGGAAAGCGCCGGGTGCCGCGGAAGAGCACCTGCGCCGCCTCGCGCGCCTTGCCGGCGTTGGACAGCACCAGCCCGAGGATCAGCAGGTCGGCCGGACCCGCTGTCGGCGCCTCCGCGACCGGCCCCAGCAGCGCCACGGCCTCCTCGTGCCGGCCCTCGGTCGAGAGCGCCAGGGCGCGGCGTCGGCGGTCCTCGGCGGCGTCGGTCATGGCGTCAGGCTTAGACGATTCCGCGCGCCGGCGGAACCAGCGCACCTGCCGGGCGTAGCCTTTAGCCTGGATTTCTCCATACTGGAAGGGGTCGTCACGTGGGTCATCGTCGGACAGGCAAGGAGAAGCGCGCAGCGCGATGCGGCGCATCGGGCAAGCGCTTCGACGCGGCCTGTGCGGCGATA
>NZ_JBBDQW010000058.1:0-27785 GCF_040905785.1 Tistlia sp. | reverse complement strand
GCGCGGAGCCCCAAGGATGCTTTCTTGCTTGCACCCGATTACAGAAGCCTGTCGAACCAGACGCGCTTCCCGAAGCCCGCGAGAGGCTTGCTTCGCTTCATGGTGAGCCTGTCGAACCATGGAAGCGTGGAGCACCGCAGCTGTCGAGACGAGGAAGGCCCCGCTGCGGGAGCGGGGCCTTCCTATCTCAGTCGCCCTATCTCCGCCGGCCGCGAAGCCTCAGCGGGGGGCGACGACCATGGTCATCTGCCGGCCCTCGAGCTTGGGCGTCTGCTCGACCTTGGCAATCTCGGCGATCTCGTCGCGCACCTTGAACAGCAGGTTGAGGCCGAGCTCCTGGTGGGCCATCTCGCGGCCTCGGAAGCGCAGGGTCACCTTGACCTTGTCGCCCTCGCCCAGGAAGCGGTTGATCGCCCGCATCTTGACCTCGTAGTCGTGGTCGTCGATGTTCGGGCGCATCTTGATTTCCTTGAGCTCGATCGTCTTCTGCTTCTTGCGCGCCTCGTTGGCCCGTTTCTGGGCCTCGTACTTGAAGCGTCCGAAGTCGAGGATCTTGCACACCGGCGGATCGGCCTGCGGCGAAATCTCGACCAGATCGAGCCCGACGTCTTCGGCGCGCATCAGCGCCTCGCGGATGGGGACGACGCCCAGGTTTTCGCCCTCTGCGTCGATCAGGCGGACACTGGTGACATCGATCTGGCGGTTGACGCGCGGCCCGTCTCGGCTGGGCGTCGGATTGAACGGCGGTCGAGCTATGGAGACTTCTCCTCTGTTGCTTTCGATGGGCCGCTGAAAGACCCCCGACACGGCGGCCCGGGGGTCGATTCAAACGGCGATCAGCGGCTTTCCCGCAAATCGGGCGAGGCCGCCTCTCGTGCCAGTGTAGTGACGACGTCGTCGAGTGCAAGCGACTCCTGCCGCTCGACCCCGAGCCGGCGCAGGGTGACGGTCCGCTGCTCCGCCTCGCGGCGGCCGACGACGGCGAGCACCGGGACTTTGGCGTGGCTGTGCTCGCGCACCTTGTAGTTGATCTTCTCGTTGCGCAGGTCGGTCTCGGCCCGCAGCCCGCGCGCGGCGAGCGCAGCCCGGACCTCTTCGGCGTAGCCGTCGGCATCGCTGATGATCGGGCAGACCACCACCTGACGCGGCGCCAGCCAGAGCGGGAAGCGTCCCGCGAAGTTCTCGATCAGGATCGCCAGGAAGCGCTCGAAGGAGCCGAGGATCGCCCGGTGCAGCATGACCGGGCGGTGCTTCGCACCGTCCTCGCCGACGTAGACGGCGTCGAGCCGCTCGGGCAGCACGAAATCGACCTGCAGCGTGCCGCACTGCCAGTCGCGGCCGATCGCGTCCTGCAGCACGAACTCCAGCTTCGGCCCATAGAAGGCGCCCTCTCCGGGGTTGAGGGTGAAGTCCAGCCCGGCCTGCTCGGTGGCGTGCTTGAGCGCCGCCTCGGCGCGGTCCCAGACGGCGTCGCTGCCGGCGCGCTTGGCCGGCCGGTCGGAGAACTTGACCTGGACCTCGGCGAAGCCGAAGTCGCGGTAGATCGCCAGCAGCAGCTCGCAGAAGCGCCGCGTCTCCTCGACGATCTGCTCCTCGGTGCAGAAGATGTGGGCGTCGTCCTGGGTGAAGGAGCGCACGCGCATCAGGCCGTGCAGCGCGCCCGACGGCTCGTTGCGGTGGCAGGAGCCGAACTCGGCCATGCGGATCGGCAGGTCGCGGTAGCTGGTGATGCCCTGCTTGAAGATCTGCACGTGGCCCGGGCAGTTCATCGGCTTGACCGCGAGCACCCGGTCCTCGCTCTCGGCGATGAACATGTGCTCGCGGAACTTCTCCCAGTGGCCGGAAGCCTCCCAGAGCGCGCGGTCGATCAGCTGCGGCGTCTTGACCTCGACGTAGCCGCCGGCCTCGAGGCGCCGGCGCATGTAGTCCTCGACCGCGCGGTAGAGCGTCCAGCCGTTCGGATGCCAGAAGGCCGAGCCGACCGCCTCCTCCTGCAGGTGGAAGAGGTCCATCTCGCGGCCGAGGCGCCGGTGGTCGCGCTTCTCGGCCTCCTCGATCATCGTCAGGTGGGTCTTCAGGTCCTTCTCGTTGAGCCAGGCCGTGCCGTAGATGCGCTGCAGCTGCGGGTTGGCGGCGTCGCCGCGCCAGTAGGCGCCGGCCAGGCGGCGCAGCTTGAAGGCCTTGGGCAGCTTGCCGGTCGAGGGCAGGTGCGGACCGCGGCAGAGGTCGAGCCAGTCGCCCTGGCGATAGAAGGTGACCGGCTGGTCATCGGGCAGCTCCAGGGCCCACTCGGCCTTGAAGGACTCGCCGGTCTCCTTGAAGAAGGCGTGGGCGCGCTGCTTGTCCCAGACCTCGCGGGCGATCGGCAGGTCGCGGTCGACGATCTGCTTCATGCGCTCCTCGATCGCCGCGAAGTCGTCGGTCGAGAAGGGCTCCTCGCGATAGAAGTCGTAGTAGAAGCCGTCGTCGGTCGCCGGGCCGAAGGTGATCTGCGTGCCGGGAAAGAGCTCCTGCACCGCCTGGGCCAGGACGTGGGCGCAGTCGTGGCGCACCAGTTCCAGGGCGTAGGGATGGCGCAGCGTGACGATCTCGACGGCGGCGTCCTGCTCGATCGGCCGGGTCAGGTCCCGCGGCTCGCCATCGACGGTGACGGCGAGGGCGGCCTTGGCCAGGCCGGGCCCGATGGACTCGGCCAGCTCGAGCCCGCTCACCGCGCCCTCGAAGCGCTTGACCGTGCCGTCCGGCAGCGTGATCGCGACCATCTTTTTTTCGTCTTCCGTCCAGTAACCGAATGCGGCGCCCACGGCACGACCCGAGGCGCGCCGCGCGAAGTGCGCCCCTGCCCTGCCCGCGGACGCAAGGGGGACGCGGAATGTAGAAGCTGGCGAAGGCGAGTCAAGCCGCGAGGGCCGGCGCCGACGGAGGCCCGCCCCCGCCGTCAGGCGCGCAACAGCTCGTCGTAGACCTCGAGCGTGCGGCGGCACATCAGCGCCTTGGAGAAGTTCGCGCGGACGTGCTCGACCGCGCGCTCGGCCAGGGCGGCACGCTCCTCGCTCGGCAGGTCGAGGGCGTGGCGCAGGCTGACCACCAGGGATTCGACGTCGCCGGGGTTGAAGAGGAACCCGGTCTCGGCGTCGTCGATCTGCTCCAGGGCGCCGCCGTGCGCCGCCGCGACGACCGGCCGGCCCATCGCCTGGGCCTCGCCGATGACCCGGCCGAAGCCCTCTGGCTCGAGCGAGGCCGAGACCACCACGTCGGCGAGCATGAAGGCGGCCGGCATGTCGTCGCAGTCGCCGACCGCGGCGAACCTGCCGCCCAGGCCGAGCTTCGAGGCCTGGGCCTCCAGCTCCTGGCGCAGGTTGCGGTTGCGGTCGGAACCGACGGCCAGCAGCAGGAACTCGCGGTCGCGGGCCAGGCGGGCGCAGGCCTCGATCAGCAGGGCCGCGCCCTTCCAGCGGGTCAGGCGGCCGGGCAGCATGATCACCGGCACGCCGTCCGGCAGCCGCCAGCGCTGGGCCAGCCGGATCACCCTCTCGGCCGAGACCCGGCTGGGATCGAAGCGCTCCAGGTCGACGCCGCGCGGTACGACGCGCAGGCGCCCGGGATCGACGCGGTAGTGGCGCTGGACGTGCTCGGCGACGAAATGCGAGATGCAGATGATGCGGTCGCCGCGCGCCATGACCTGGTTGTAGAGCCGCTTGATCGGCGGCTTCAGGCCGTAGGGAGCGTGGAAGGTCGTCACGAAGGGCCGGCCGGTGCGCCGCGTCGCCAGCCAGGCGCTCCAGGCCGGGGCCCGGCTGCGGGCGTGGACCAGGGCGACGTTGCGCAGGCGGATCAGCTCCTCGAGGCGGCGCGCGTTCGACAGGATGCGCCAGGGGTTCTTGCTGTCGAGCGGCAGCACAACGTGCTCGGCGCCGCTGCGCTGCAGCTCGTAGACCATCGGCCCTCCGGCCGAGGCGACGAGGGCGATGGCGCCCTCCTCGAGGACGGCCTGCGCCATGTCGACGGTGCCGCGCTCGACGCCGCCGGTGACCAGCGCCGGCAGGACCTGCAGGACCACGGGGGGCAGGTGTTTGTCGGACGCCGGCTCGATGCTAGGGTCGCCCCCGGCTTCGGCCAGTTCGAGCTCATCCGTCACGGCGCTGGAACCGCATGTCTGACCCCGAGATACCCATGGCCGCCCCCGCATCCCGCCTGCAGCGCCGGGACGG
Source organism: Tistlia sp. (assembly GCF_040905785.1). Lineage (NCBI taxonomy): Bacteria > Pseudomonadati > Pseudomonadota > Alphaproteobacteria > Rhodospirillales > Rhodovibrionaceae > Tistlia > Tistlia sp. The sequence continues at coordinate 23,574 of NZ_JBBDQW010000058.1, read as the reverse complement.
CACCACCATCGCCTATCGCCGCACCCCGGGCAAGGCCCCGGGGCTGGTCTTCCTCGGCGGCTTCATGTCGGACATGACGGGCACGAAAGCAAGCGCGCTGGAGGGCTATGCCGCGCGGCGGGGGCGTGCGGTCGTGCGCTTCGACTATCTCGGCCACGGCGAGTCCTCGGGTAATTTCGAGTCCGGAACGATCGGGCGCTGGACCGAGGACGCCGTGGCCGTGCTCGACGAGCTGACCGAGGGCCCCCAGGTCCTGGTCGGCTCCTCCATGGGCGGCTGGCTGATGCTGCTCGCGGCCCTGGCGCGGCCCGAGCGGGTCGCCGGCCTGGTCGGCATCGCCGCGGCGCCGGACTTCACCGAGGACCTGATGTGGGCGACCTTCGCCCCGGAGGTCCGCGAGACCCTCGAGCGCGAGGGCGTCTATCACCAGCCCAGCGAGTACGGCGAACAGCCCTACGCGATCACCCGGACCCTGATCGAGGAAGGCCGTCGGCACCTGCTGCTGCGCGCGCCGATCCCGCTGGCCTGCCCGGTGCGCCTGCTCCACGGCATGGCCGACCCCGACGTGCCCTGGATGCTCTCGCCGCGCCTGGCCGAGCGGCTGGAGAGCGACGACGTCGAACTGCATCTGGTCAAGGCGGGCGACCACCGCCTCTCGACGCCGGGCGACCTCGCCCTGCTGGAAAGCGTGCTGGACCGCCTGTTCGAGGCGCTCGAGGGCTGAGGCCGGCGGCACGCGCGCGCCTTCCCGTCACCCGATTTCGTCTTCGCCATCCCAGCCTTCGCTTCCGTCATCCCCGCCTCCACTCCCGTCGTCCCCACCTCCCCTTCCGTCGTCCCCGCCTCCCCTTCCGTCATCCCCGCGAAAGCGGGGATCCAGAGAACGGCGCGGCGGGCGCTGGCTGTCGACGCCCTGGGCGGTCGCTTCTTCCTCTGGGTCCCCGCTTTCGCGGGGATGACGGACGAAATCGAGAGGCCGGTCGCCGGCCTCGGCATCCTCGGCCAGGGCCTCGGCGGCGACCGCGTCCGGGGCGTCGATCACCCGCAGCGCCAGGCCCAGCGGGAAGCCCTGGCGGGCCAGCGCCGCCAGGTCCTTCTCGCGCCGTGCCGCGCGGCGGTCCGGCATCGCGAAGGGTCCGAGGCGGCGGCGCCGGGCGTAGGCCACGGCAGCCTCCAGCTCCGGGTCGGCGCGCGTCTCGGCGAGCCGCTCGAAGGCGGCCGCGCGCTCCGGCTCGGCCAGCCCCTTGGCCCGCAGACGCGCCTCGATGGCGCGCTGCGACAGGCCACGGCGCTGCAGGCTTTCGGCCAGGCCGCGCGCGAAGGCGCGGTCGTCCAGGAAGCCGGCGCGCGTCAGCCTGGCGACGATGGCCTCGATCGCGGCGGCGCCCTCGGCCGGATCGGTGCCGTGCAGCTCGGCGCTGCGCCGGACCCGCCGCTCGAGCACGCGGCGCAGCGAGCCGCTGCTGGCCGCATAGCGCTCGAGATAGGCGAGCGCCGCCTTCTCCAGGCGCTGCGGCGTCGCCGGCTTCGGCACGCGCCGCCCAGCTCCGCGCCCCCTGGGTGCGCTCCGCGCCGCACTGCCGCCCTTGGACCCGCTTCGGCGCGGCTTGCGCCCTGTCTCCTCGTCGCTCACCCGAGATCACCCCTGGTCGTGCAGGCCCACCATATCGGAAGCGCGCTTGTTCGGGCGCCGCCGGCGCGCTATGTCCCGGACCATGTCGACTTCCGAGACCGAACTGCGCGCGGGCGCCGGCCGTCCGCTGCCGGGCGCGTCGCCGCTCGCCGGCCAGAACCCTGGCGGGCGGCAGTCCCACCCCGGTCCGCGCGACCTGGGGCGGGTCAACTGGATGGGCCTCTGGACGCTCTACCTGCGCGAGGTGAAGCGCTTCCTCAACGTCTTCACCCAGACCATCCTGGCGCCGATGGTGACCTCGCTGCTGTTCCTCGCGATCTTCACGCTCGCCCTCGGCCGCGGCAACGTCAACTTCGGCGATGTGCCCTACGCGGTGTTCCTGGCGCCCGGGCTGATCATGATGCAGATCATCCAGAACGCCTTTGCCAACACCTCCTCCTCGATCCTGATCTCCAAGGTCCAGGGCAACATCGTCGACGTGCTGATGCCGCCGCTGAGCCACTTCGAGCTGGCCCTCGGCTTCGCCGGCGGCGGCGTCACGCGCGGCCTGACCGTCGGCCTCTCGGCGGGCATCGCCATGGCGATCATCCTGCCGCTCGGCATCCACGATCCCCTGGCGATCCTCTGGTACGCCCTCAACGCCTCGCTGATGCTGGCGCTGCTCGGCATGATCGGCGGCATCTGGGCCGAGAAGTTCGACCACATCGCGGCGGTCACCAACTTCGTGATCGTGCCGCTGTCCTTCCTCTCGGGCACCTTCTACTCGATCGAACGCCTGCCCGAGAGCTGGGTCCTGGTCGCCCACCTCAACCCCTTCTTCTACCTGATCGACGGCTTCCGCTACGGCTTCCTGGGCCACCACGACGGCAACCTGCTGATCGGGTCGGTCGCCGTCGCCGTCGTCAACGTGGCGCTCTGGCTGGTCGTACAGCGGATGTTCGCGACCGGCTACAAGCTGAAGCCCTGAGCCGGCCGATGGACAGCGCCGGCTTCAGCCCGCCGCGACGCTTCGGCCGGGTCAACGGGCGCGGCGTCTGGACGCTCTACCGGCGCGCCCTGCTGCGCTTCCTCAAGTTCGCGCTCGAGGGCACGCTCGGCCAGGTCATCTCCAGCGGCCTGTTCCTGACCGTCTTCACCCTGGCCATGCCGGAGCGGATCACGACGCTGGCCGGGGTCGAGCCGCTGGTCTTCCTGCTGCCCGGCATCGTCGCCTACCAGGGCTTCCACGCGGCCTTCGAGAACGCCGCCTTCCCGCTGGTCTACGACAAGCTGGAGGGCATGATGGGGGACATCATGATGGCGCCGCTCAAGGCCTGGGAGGTGGTCTTCGCCTCTGTCGGCGCGGCGACCCTGGCGGGGCTGACGACCGGCGGCGTGATCCTGCTGCTCGGCGCCCTGGTCGTGCCGCTGCCCCTGGCCTCCCTGCCGATCGTCCTGGCCTACGCGCTGCTCGGCTGCCTGCTGTTCGCGCTGCTCGGCTTCCTGACCGGGCTGTGGGCCGAGAAGTGGGACCGCTACGCCATGGTCGAGACCTTCCTGGTGCTCCCGCTCGGCATCCTGTCCGGCACCTTCTTCACCCTGGAGGCGGTGCCGGAGCTGGCCGCCGAGCTGATGCGCTTCAACCCCGTCTTCTACGCCATCGACGGCCTGCGCGCGGGCTTCATCGGCAGCGCCCAGGCCCCGGCGGCGGTCGGCCTGGCGGTCCTCGCCGCGCTGTGCCTGGCGCTGTTCCTGCTCTGCTGGCGGCTGCTCGCGGTCGGCTACAAGGTCCGTCCCTGAGGCCGGCGTCCGGGATCGCGGCGCCTGCCGGCCTCCCGGGGCATGCCCGGGGCCGGCGTTGACTCGGCGGCGGCCTGCCGCCATCTTCGCCGACTTTCCACCCGTGACTCTGCTGTGGCCGAGCGGCCGGAAGGGGGCGCCCCCGTGAGCGAAGCATTGATGAATACCTACGCGCGCGCCGACCTCGCCTTCGAGCGCGGCGAGGGCTGCTACCTGATCGCGGAGGACGGGCGGCGCTTCCTCGATTTCACCGCCGGCATCGCGGTCACCTCCTGCGGCCACGCCCATCCGCATCTGGTCGCGGCGCTGCAGGACCAGGCGGCGAAGCTGTGGCACACCTCGAACCTCTTCCGCATTCCCGAGGGCGAGCGGCTGGCCGAACGGCTGGTCGCCCACTCCTTCGCGGACAAGGCGTTCTTCTGCAATTCGGGGGTCGAGGCCTTCGAGGGCGCGGCCAAGCTGGCGCGCCGCTACCAGCACGTCAGCGGCCATCCGGGGCGCTGGAAGATCGTCACCGTGACCGGCTCGTTCCACGGCCGCTCGATGGCGGCGATCTCGGCGGCCGGCAACCCCAAGTACCTGGAGGGCTTCGGCCCGGCGGCACCCGGCTACGTCACCGTCGCCTTCCGCAACACCAACGAGCTGCGCGCCGCGATCGACGACGAGACGGCGGCGATCCTGGTCGAGCCGATCCAGGGCGAGGGCGGCGTCCGCGAGGCCGAGCTCGACTACCTGCGCGAGCTCAGGCGGATCTGCGACGAGTTCGGCCTGGTCCTGATCTTCGACGAGATCCAGTGCGGCATGGGCCGCACCGGCAAGCTCTTCGCCTGCGAGTGGGCCGAGATGGCGCCCGACATCATGATGCTGGCCAAGGGCCTGGGCGGCGGCTTCCCGATGGGCGCCGTGCTGGCCAACGACCGGACCGCCGTCGGCTTCACGCCCGGCGTCCACGGCACGACCTTCGGCGGCAACCCGCTGGCCATGGCGGTCGGCAACGCCGTGCTCGACGTGATCCTGGCCGAGGGCTTCCTCGAGGGCGTCCAGGCGGTGGCCCGGCACCTGCGCGAGCGCCTGGAGCAGATCGCGGCGCGCCACCGGGACCAGATCGAGGAGGTGCGCGGCGCCGGCCTGATGCTCGGTCTCAAGGCGGCGCGGCCGAACGCCGAGCTGATCGGCGCCCTGCGCGAGGCCGGCCTGCTGACCGTGGGCGCGGCGGAGAACGTGATTCGCCTGTTGCCGCCGCTGACCGTGACCCGCGAAGAGGCCGACCTCGCCTGCGACATCCTCGAGAAGGTCTGCGCCGAGGCCGGCCGCCGGGCGGCGGAGTGACCATGGCGCCCAGGCACTTCATCGACCTCGACCGCTTCGGCACGGCCGACCTGCGCGCCATCCTGGAGCGCGGCAAGCAGTGCAAGAGCGGCGCCGCCGGCGCCGACCGGCCGCTCGCCGGCAAGGCGCTCGCCATGATCTTCGAGAAGCCCTCGACCCGGACGCGCGTGTCCTTCGAGCTCGGCATCCGCCAGCTCGGCGGCGAGGCCATCGTGCTCGAGCCCTCGGGCAGCCAGCTCGGCCGCGGCGAGACGATCGCCGACACGGCGCGCGTGCTGTCACGCTACGTCGACGCGATCATGATCCGCACGACCCGCGAGGAGAAGCTGCTGGAGCTCGCCGAGTTCGCCACCGTGCCGGTGATCAACGGCCTGACCGACCGCACCCACCCCTGTCAGCTGATGGCCGACGTCATGACCTTCGAGGAGCATCGCGGGCCCATCGCCGGCAAGGTCATCGCCTGGTCGGGCGACGGCAACAACATGGCGACCTCCTGGATCCACGCCGCCGTGCGCTTCGACTTCGAGCTCAGGCTGGCCTGCCCGAAGCAGCTGCAGCCGCCCGAGGAGATCCTGGCCTGGGCGGCCGGCGAGGGCGGGCGCATCCTGGTCACGGACGATCCCGCCGAAGCAATGCGCGGCGCCGACTGCGTGGTCACCGACACCTGGGTCTCGATGGGCGACGACGTCGGCGATTCGATGCGCCGCCACAACGTCCTGCGGCGCTATCAGGTCGACGAGGCGATGATGGCCCAGGCCGGGCCCGAGGCGATCTTCATGCACTGCCTGCCGGCGCACCGCGGACAGGAGGTCACCGAGGAGGTCATCGACGGCCCGCGCTCGGTGGTCTGGGACGAGGCCGAGAACCGACTGCACGCGCAGAAGGGCATCCTGCTCTGGTGCCTGGAGGCGCCATGACCGGGGACCGCGGAAGCAAGACCGCGGGCGAGGTCCGGCAGCCCGACTGGGACCCCAGCGTCGACGACGAGATCCAGCCGTTCCTGCTCGAGCGCAGCGGCGTGCGCGGGCGCCTGGTCCGGCTCGGCCCGGCGCTCGACACGATCCTGACCCGGCCGGGCTATCCGGAGCCGGTCGCTGCACTGCTCGGCGAGTTGCTGGCGCTGGCCGCCGTGCTCGGCTCCTCGCTCAAGTACGACGGCGTCTTCACCCTGCAGATCAAGGGCGAGGGCCCGGTCCGCACCATGGTCGCGGACATCACCCACGAGGGCGCCTTGCGCGGCTACGCCGGTTTCGACGCCGAGGGCCTCGCCGCCGCGACCGAGGCGGCTGCCGCGGACGACCGCTCGATCGAGCGCTGGCTCGGCGCCGGCCACATGGCCTTCACGGTCGACCAGGGCGTCTACTCGGAGCGCTACCAGGGGCTGGTCGAGCTGACCGGACCGCGCCTCGCCGACTGCCTGCTGCATTATTTCCGGCAGTCGCAGCAGCTCAACGCCGGCATCCTGGTCGCCTGCACCCGCACCGAGGAGGGCTGGCGCGCCGGCGCCCTGCTGATCGAGCGGATCCCCGAGGAGGGCGGCCGCTCCGACGGCCAGCCGACGGGCGAGTTCGGCGGCGACGTTGCCGAGGAGGACTGGCGCCGGGCGCTGATCCTGATGGCCTCCTGCAGCGACGCCGAGCTCGCCGCCCGCACCGTCTCGCCGGAGCGCCTGCTGTTCCGCCTGTTCCACGAGGAGGACCTGCGCGTCTTCGAGCCGCGGCCGGTCGCGGTCGGCTGCCGCTGCAGCCGTGAGCGGGTCGAGGGCATCATGCGCTCGATCCCGCGCGAGCAACTCGACGACATGAAGGTCGAGGGCGAGGTCGTGATGACCTGCGAGTTCTGCAGCCGCGATTTCCGCTTCGACCAGGCGGCCCTCGACCGGCTCTACGAGAGCCCGGGCGGCGGCCCGGGCTGAGGGGGTGCGCGGAACCGAAGCCGCGCCTCGCCGCTTTCCAGGGGCGGGTCCGCGACAACTGCCCGCAGACAGGAAAAGGCCCTAGCCGATGAGACTCACGACCGCCCTGGCCGCCTCGCTGACCGCCGCCCTGCTGCTGCTCGCCGGCTGCCAGTCGCCGCCGCCCAAGTCGGCCTTCCCGCAGATCGGCTTCGGCCACGAAGGCAGCCTGCGGCTCGACGCCGGCAGCATCGAGGTTGTCCGCAACGACCGCCAGAGCCGCGAGCCGCCCTACGTCGGCCACCTCTTCCCGCAGCCGCCCGACGCGCTGGCCGAGCGCTGGGCGAAGGAGCGTCTGCTCGCCATGGGCGGGCCGCGGCGCGCGGTGGTCACGATCCGCGACGCTTCGGTGCAGGAGGTGCCCCTGGAGCGTACCGGCGGCATCAGGGGCGCCTTCACCACCGACCAGACCGAGCGCTACGACGGCCGGATCGCGGCCGACATCGCGATCTTCGAGCCCGACGGGCGGCGCAGTGCCTACGCCCAGGCCGAGGCGACCCGCTCGACCACGGTGCCCGAGAACGCGACCCTGGCCGAGCGCGAGCAGATCTGGTTCCGGCTCACCGAACAGCTGATGCGCGACTTCGACGACGAGATGGAACGGCAGATCCGCGGCAGCCTGAGCAGCTATCTGCGGTAGGCCGGAGGCAGCCCGCCTGCCGGCCCTCAGGCCGCCTCGGCGCACCGCGCCCAGTCGGCGAGGCGGCCCAGCAGGTCGGCGCAGAGCTCGAGCTGCTCGAGCTCGAGGTACTCGTCGGCCTGGTGCGCCTGATCGATCGAGCCGGGCCCGCAGATCACCGTCGAGAGGCCCGCGTGCTGGAACACGCCGCCCTCGGTGCCGTAGGACACCACCTCGGCGCGGTTGGAGCCGGTCAGGCGCTTGAGCAGCGTCTCGGCCAGGCCCTCCTCCTCCGGCGCCAGCGGCGGCACCGCGGCCAGGGTCTCTGTCACGATCTCGGCCTCGGGGGCGTGCGCCCGCAGGTCGGGAAGAACGGTGTCGCGGGCGAAGCTCTCGAAGCGGGCGAGGATCGTCTCGGCATCGTCGCCGGGCAGGCTGCGGAACTCCCACTGGAACTGGCAGTGCTCGGCGACGATGTTGAGGGCGGAGCCGCCCTGGATGACGCCGATGCCGAAGGTCGTGTAGGGCGGCACGAAGCCGCTGCCGGGCTGCGGCGCCGCCTTCTTCTCCTCGGCCATCCCGTGCAGCTCGGCGATCAGCCGGGCGGCCGCGACGATCGCGTTGCCGCCGCGGTGCGGCTGGCTCGAATGCGCCGAGCGGCCGTGGATGCGCGTGACGAAGCCGGCGACGCCCTTGTGGGCGTTGACGACGCGCATGCTGGTCGGCTCGCCGACCACGACCAGCGCCGGCCTGGGCAGGTTCCGCGTCAGGTCGTCGATCAGGCGGTGCACGCCGATGCAGCCGACCTCCTCGTCGTAGGACAGGGCGATGTGGATCGGCCGGGCCAGCGGCCGCGCCAGGAAGTCCGGCACCAGGGCCAGCGCCGTCGCCAGGAAGCCCTTCATGTCGGCGGTGCCGCGCCCGTAGAGCCGGCCCTCGCGCTCCGTCATCGTGAAGGGGTCGCTGGCCCAGCCCTGGCCGTCGACCGGCACGACGTCGCTATGGCCGGAGAGCACGATGCCGCCCTCGATCGAGGGACCCAGGGTCGCCAGCAGGTTGGCCTTGGCGCCCGTGTCGTCGTAGCTGCGCCGGCAGGCGACGCCGTAGTCGGCGAGATAGCTCTCGACCCAGTCGATCAGCGCGAGGTTGGAGCTGCGTGAAACGGTATCGAAGCCGACCAGCACGGCCAGCATCTCCCGCGGGGAATAGCGTCGCTTAGGCATGGAAGCTTAGTATTCCACTTCGTTGCGCGAGGGAACCGTTCAGCTGCGCCAGAAGTGCGGCATGAACAGCACGAGCACGGTGAACAGCTCGAGCCGGCCGAGCAGCATGCCGGCGCAGAGCAGCCACTTGGCGGCGTCGGGCAGGCTCTCGTAGGTGCCGGCCGGGCCGACGATCGGCCCGAGGCCCGGGCCGACGTTCGCGATCGCGCTCGCCGCGGCCGAGATCGCGGTGACGAAGTCCAGCCCGACGAAACCGAGCGCCGCGGCCAGCGCGCAGAAGGCGCCGATGAACAGGAAGAAGAAGGAGGTCACCGACAGCGAGACTTCCTCGGACACCGGCTTGCCGTGGTAGTAGGCCATGAAGACGCCGTGCGGCTGCATCAGCCGCTTGAGCTGGGTGGCGGCGGTCGAAGCCAGGATCTGGAAGCGGAAGATCTTGATGCCGCAGCTCGTCGAGCCGGCGCAGCCGCCAATGAACATCAGGATGAAGAAGACGACCATCGCGAAGCCGCCCCACAGGTCGAAGGCGGTGGTCGCATAGCCGGTGCCGGTCATCACCGAGATCACGTTGAAGGTCGTGTAGCGCAGCGCGTCGAGCGGCTCGAGCTGGCCGCCGTCGACCAGCCACAGGCTGAGCACCGCGATCGCCGCGGCCAGCACGATCAGCATCCAGCGCACCTGGGAATCGCGCAGCGGGGCCAGCGGCCGGCCGCGCAGGGCCCGCAGGTAGAGCACGAAGGGAATCGAGCCGAGGACCATGACCAGCGAGACCGCGTAGTCGATGGCCGCCGAATCGAAATGGGCGATCGAGGCGTCGCGGGTCGAGTAGCCGCCCGTGGCGATCGAGGTCATGGCATGGGCGACGGCGTCGAGTCCGCTCATGCCGAGGCTCCAGAACAGCAGCGCCGCAGCCGCGGTCAGCGCCAGGTAGACGATCGAGATCTCGGCCGCGAGCTGTGCGGCGCGCGGCAGGACCTTGTCGGTCTCGAAGGCCTCGACCCGGAACAGCTGCATGCCGCCGACGCGCAGCACCGGCAGCACCGCGACCGCCATGACGATGAAGCCGATGCCGCCGAGCCACTGCAGGATGGCGCGCCAGAGCAGGATTCCGGGCGGCGCCGCGTCCAGGCCGACGATCACCGTGGCGCCGGTCGTGGTCACCCCCGACATGGCCTCGAACAGGGCATCGGTCGGGGTCATCTGCAGCCCGGCGAAGGCGAAGGGCAGCGCCCCGAAGAGCGCGATCACGAACCAGGCGAGGGTGACCAGCAGGAAGCCCTGGCGCACCGTGAAGGGCCCCCAGCCGCTGCGCATGGTCAGCACCAGGCAGATGCCGACGAAGAGGGTGACGGCGCCGGCGGCGGCGAAGACCTGCCAGTCCGCATGGCCGCTCGCGGCATCGACGATGGCCGGGATCGCCATGGCCACGGCGAGCACCGACAGCAGCACGCCGATGACGAAGAGAATCGGGCGGAAATCGACCATGCCGTTGGGACCGAGAGGAACGGAAACGTGCGGAGCGAAGCGCCGCGAAGCCCGGCGTGCGGCGGTCACCCTAGCAGGAAAACCGCGGGGAGTAGAGGCGACGCAGCGCCTGCCGCAGCCGGCGCGGCATCAGTTCACGGTCATCGGCTCGTGCGGGCTGTCCAGGCTGAAGGCCGGCACCGCGACGTCGAACTGCCGGCCGTCCTCGCCGATCAGCTGGTAGCTGCCGACCATCATGCCCGAGGCGGTCGGCAGGGGCGCGCCGCTGGCATACTCGAAGGCCTCGCCGGGGGCGATGTGCGGCTGCTCGCCGACGACCCCCGGTCCCCGCACCTCCTGGGTGCGGCCGAGCGCGTCGGTGATCCACCAATGGCGCGACAGGAGCTGGACGCGTGCGGCCGAGTGGTTGGCGATGCGCACGCTGTAGGCCCAGACGTAGTGGCCGTCGGCGGGTGAGGACTGCTCCTCCAGGAAGTGCGGCTCGACCTCGACGGTGATGCCGGCTGTCGTCTCGGCGTACCTCATGGCGCCCTCCTGCTCCTGCCGCCCCCGCCGGAGCGACTGCTTCATCCCAGCAAGGCTGCGTCCGCTCGCCGGTCTTGGCAAGGGAAAGGAAGCGGCTCAGACGCACGAAAAAGCCCCGCCCCGCTGGGCGCGGAAGGGGGCCGAAAAGCGGAGCGGCGCCGCCCCCGGATGGGGACGGCGCCGCCCGACTTCAGTCCGTCGTGTCGATCTACTGGAAGATGATCTCGACGCGGCGGTTGGCCTGCTCACGGACACCGTCGACCGTGGGCACCGCAGGATCGGACTCGCCGCGACCCGCGACGGAGACGTTCTGCGGCATGAAGCCACGGCTCACCAGGTAGTCACGGACCGACTCGGCGCGCCGGATCGACAGACGCAGGTTGTAGTCCGGCGGACCCGCACGGTCGGCGTGACCGGTCAGCGCGAACTCCGAGACGCCTTCGCTCTGGGCGGCGGCGACCGCGTCGTTCAGGACGGCCTGGGCGTCCGGACGGATGTTCGAGCGATCGAAGTCGAAGTAGACCGTAAAGCGATCCGGGCCCATCGGCGCCGGGGTCACCTTCAGTCGCTCGAGCGCAGCCAGGAACTCCTCGCGGCAGGCCGCGATGTGGTCCAGCTGGTGGTTCTCTTCCTGCTGCTCGACCCAGCAGTCGAAACGGCCCTGAGCGCGTGCCGCATCCTCGGGCACCCGGGTCCGGGCGTTGGCGTCGAGCAGGCTGATCAGCTCAGCCCGATAGCCGGCGATCTCGTCGACCTTGTCGACCGGGAGATCCCAGTTCGCGAGGTCCTCGGGGAGCACCGTCTCGCCGTTGGCCGCGGCCAGCGCCTTGCGGGCGAACAGGTCGGCGTCGGGCCAGTCGTACATCTCGTCGGCTTCGAATACGGTCAGGTCGCGATATTCCTCGACCAGAGCCGCATTGAAGGCGCTGCCGCCCCCGGCGTCGACTTCCTTGGCTGCATCGATGTTGTAACCGGTGACGCAGCCGGCGAGTAGTCCGAGCGCAGCGAACGCGCCCAGCAGCTTAATCCGTGACATTAACTCTGTCCTCCTTCGTCCTTGGCACCCATGGTTCTGGAAGGCTTCCCCCAAAGTCAACCGGAACGGCTGTTCTCGCCGAATGCGTGAAAGCGCGCCAGGTGGCAGCTTCTCACATTCCTGAGGCGGAAAATAGCCGCAACAACTGCCATTGTCAAAGAGACCGACACGACAAGAACCGGCAAAATCCTCGTTTAAACGCGCTATTAGCCAGATTGTTGCATCCCGGATGTCGAAAGTTGGACCAAAGGGCCGGCAGCGGCGGCCGCATCGGCCGGATCGTGCGTCACGAGCAGGGTCGGCAGGCGCCGCGCGCGGGCGTGATCGAAGACGAATCGGCGGACCCGATCGCGCAGCGCGACGTCGAGCCGGCCGAAGGGCTCGTCGAGCAGCAGGGCGCGCGGCGCCGCGAGCAGCGTACGGAACAGCGCGACCCGCGCACGCTGGCCGCCGGACAGGGTCGCCGGGTCGCGGTCCTCGAACCCGGCCAGCCCGGCCTCGGCCAGCGCCTCGGCGGCGCGCGCCAGGCGGCGGCGGCGGCCACGCAGCTCGGGCGGGATGCCGAAGGCCAGGTTCTCGCCCACGCTGAGGTGCGGGAACAGCAGGTCGTCCTGGAACAGCATGCCGAGGCCCCTCCGCTCGGGCGGAAGCGCCAGCAGGTCCTGGCCGCCCAGCCTGACCCGTCCGCGCGCCTCGAAGGCCGGGTCGAGGGTGCCGCAGAGGAAATCGAGGAGACTGGACTTGCCGGTGCCGCTCGGGCCCATCAGCGTGACGACGACGCCGGGCGGCACGCTCAGGTCGAGCCCGACGATCAGCGGCCGGCCGGCCAGCCGGATCTCGACCCCCTCGAGCAGCAGGGCCTCCTCGTCCCCGGTCGACGGCGCGCTCACGCCGCTATTCTCGCCGCTATTCTCACTGCCGCTGTCCTCATTGCGGCGCCCGCGCGCCGCGGCGGCGCCGGAACAGCCAGGCCGGCAGGGCGATCGCGGCGAGGAAGCCGAGCAGCGGCAGCAGGGCCTGCAGGAAGGCGTAGACCGCCAGCACCCGGCGGTCGCCGCCGGCGCTGAGCGCAACCGCCTCGGTAGTCAGGGTGGCGACCCGGCCAGCGCCGAGGAACAGCGTCGGCAGGTACTGACCGACCGAGACCGCGAAGCCGACGGCGGCGGCGAACAGCAGGGGACGCAGCAGCATCGGCAGGCGGATCCGCCACAGCAGGCGCTCGGGCCCGGCGCCCAGGCAGCGGGCGGCCCGGCCGTAGCGCGGGTCGAGCGAGCGGTAGGGCTCGGCCAGCGCCAGGAAGACGTACGGCAGGACGAACAGCAGGTGGCTCCAGACCAGGGCCAGCCAGCCGCCGGCGAGGTCGAGCCGCACCGCCAGCACCTGGACGCCGAACAGGAAGCCGATCTGCGGCGCCAGCAGCGGCAGGTAGAGCAGCCAGAGCGCGCCGCGGCCCGGGCGCCGGCCGCCGCGCTGCTCGCGCTCCAGGCAGCCGACGACCAGGACCAGGGCGATCACGGTCGCGCAGAGGCCGAGTGCCAGGGTCGTGCCGCCGGTCGCGCCCAGGCCCTCGAGCTGGCGCCGCCAGCTCTCGAGCGACCAGCTGGTCGGCAGGACGTCGGGATAGCGCCAGCGCCAGGCGAAGGACCAGAGCGCGATGCCGAGCAGGCTGGCGAGGCCCAGGCCGACGGCGCCGAGCGCCGCGGTGCGGCCCGCCGCATCGGCGAGGCGGGCGCCGCCGGGCCAGTCGCCGCCGCGCCCGCCGCCGGCCAGCCAGGGCCGGGCGGCCCGGGCGACCAGGCGCTCGCCGAGCGCCCACAGGGCGATCGCGGCGGCGACCAGGCCGAGCTGCAGGGTGGCACCGGCCGCCGCGACGAAGCGCAGCGAGAGGTCCGGGTCGTAGAACCAGCGCAGCACCAGCACGGCCAGGCTGGGCGGCGTGCTCGGGCCCAGGATGATCGCCATGTCGACGACCGACAGCGAAAAGGCGAGCACGGCGTAGAGCGGCAGGCGAATCAGCGGATAGAGCGCCGGCAGCACGGTCTTCAGCCAGGCGGTGGTGGGGCCGTAACCGAGCGAGCGAGCGGTGCGCAGGGGCTCGCGCGCCCCGACCTGGCCGAGCGCGCCGAGGGTCATCAGCAGCAGGAAGGGCAGCTCCTTGACGGTCAGCCCCAGGGTCAGGGCGAGACCCCAGGGATCGTTGACCGAGGCGACGTCGGGCGGCAGCGCCCAGCCGCTCGCCCAGGGCGAGACCAGCCGGACCAGCAGGCCGCTCGGGGCGATCAGGAAGGCCAGACCGATGGCGGCCGCCGCGTGCGGCACCGCGAGCAGCGGCGCCAGCACCAGACGCAGGCGCCGGAACAGCCGGCTGCGGTGGCAGCCGGCGCAGAAGGCGACGACGATGGCGAAGGCCGCCAGGGTGGCGCCAATGCCGGAGACCAGCGTCACCAGCACCGAGCGCTCCAGCCCCGGCTGGTCGAACAGCGCCCGCCAGGGCGCCAGGCCCGGCGCCTCGCCCGCGAGCCCGGGCTGCCAGCCGAAGGCGGGCAGCAGCGTGCCGAGCAGGCCGGCACCGATCGGCAGCAGGAACAGCGCCAGGGTCAGGGCGGGGACCGGCCGCGTCCAGTCGAAGGGGCTCGCGGCGCCGGCCAGGCGCGGCGCCGCGCTCAGGCGCCGTAGCGTCGCGCCCATTCGGCCTCGATCCGGGTCATCCAGCTCGGGTGCGGCTCGAGCAGCACCGGCCCGAGCCGGTCCGGCGGCAGGGTCGCCGGCCCCGCCGGGATCGCCTCGAAGAGGGCGCGCTGCGCGGGGTCCAGGCGGTCGAGCGCCAGCACCGTGTCGTCGCCCCAGTGGCGCGGGTCCTGCTTACGGGCCTGGGCCTCGGGGCTCATCAGGAAGTTCGCCGCCACCATCGCCGCGGCCTTGGCCTGGGCGTTGAAGGGGATCGCGACGAAGTGGGTGTTGCCGATCGTGCCCTCCTCGAGCAGGAAGACCCGCGCGCTCTCCGGCAGCCGGCCGTTGTCGATCAGCGACTGCGCCTCCGAGGGGTAGAAGGAGACGGCGATGTCGAGCTCGCCGTCGTCGAGCAGCTGGAGCTGCGCCGGCCCGCTTGCCGGGAACAGACGGCCGCCCCGCCAGAGCTGCGGGTGCAGGGTCTCGAGGTAGGCCCAGAGCGGCGCCGTCGCGGCCTCGAACTGCGCGTCGTCCTCGACCGGGCGCTGCAGCAGGTCGGCGTCCTCGGTCAGCTCGATCAGGGCCTGCTTCAGGAAGGTCGAGCCGAGGAAGTCGGGCGGCGCCGGGTAGGTGAAGCGCCCCGGATGCGCCGCCGCCCACTCGGCCAGGCCCCGGACCGAGGCCGGCGTCTCCTCGACCCGGGCCGAGTCGTAGACGAAGTTGAGCTTGGCCATGCCCCAGGGCGCTTCCAGACCGTCCGTCGGCACGGTGAAGTCGACGAGGGTGGTCGGCTTGTTGCGGGTGTCGACCAGGGCGAAGTTCGGCAGCGCTTCGACGAAGGGGCCGTAGAGCAGGCCGTTGTCCTTCATCGTCGCGAAGTTCTCGCCGTTGAGCCAGACCAGGTCGACCGAGCCGCCCTCGGTCTTGCCGGCCGCCGTCTCGGCGAGCACTCGGCCGACGGCCTCTGCGGTGTCGGTGAGCTTGACGTGGACCAGCTCGACGCCGTGCAGCTCCTCGAGCCGGGCGCCGACCCAGGCGATGTAGGCGTTGACCCGCTCGTCGCCGGCCCAGGCGTTCCAGTAGAGGGTCTGCCCAGGCGCCCGCTCGAGCGCCTGCTCCCAGGTCAGCGGCTGCGCCGCCGGCGCCGGCGAAACGCCGGCCAGTCCGGCCGCCAGGGCCGCGGCGCCGAGCAGGCGCAGTCCTCGGTTCATCGTCTCGTCCCCTTCCGCAGCCGCAATCGATCGGGCGGGAGTATGGCTGCCCCCCGGCGCGGCTGCCTAGCAAGCGCTCTTCACGATCGCGGCAGCAAGGGACAGGGGGCAAGGTTCTTCCGCCCTCTTGTCAGGGCGCCCGCTCTCTGCGACATAATCGAACGGCCGGAGCGGAAGCGGGTGTAGCTCAATGGTAGAGCAGAAGCTTCCCAAGCTTACGACGAGGGTTCGATTCCCTTCACCCGCTCCAGCCGGCCATTCCCAGCCCGTGATGCGCGATCGCCGTCAGGCCTCCGGCCGGCGCATGTGGAAGCGGTTCTCCTCGCCGACCCAGAAGTAGTCGGTCGGGCCGCCGCCGCGCGCGATCGGCTCGGCCAGGACGGTCTCGTAGACGCCGTCGCGGATCAGCCGCTTCTCGATGTGGACCGCCACCGCCTCGCCGAGCACCAGCCAGGAGGTCCCCTCCAGGCCGTCGTGGCCGTCGAGGCGCAGGATCTGCGTCACCTTGCACTCGAAGGAGACCGGGCTCTCGCCGACCCGGGGCGCGGCGATCTTCTGCGAGGGCGCGGGCGTCAGGCCGGCCAGGGCGAACTCGTCGACCTCCGGGCCGACCGCCGCGCTGGTCGCGTTCATCGCCTCGGCCAGGGGCCGGGTCGCAAGGCTCCAGGCGAACTCGCCGCTCGCCTCTACGTTGCGCAGGCTGTCCTTCACGCCGGTACTGGAGAAGCCGACGATCGGCGGCCGATAGCTCAGCAGGTTGAAGAAGCTGTAGGGCGCCAGGTTGAGCACGCCCCCGGCGCCCAGCGTCGAGATCCAGCCGATCGGACGCGGCACCACGATGGAGTTGAGCGGGTCGTGGCGAAGGCCGTGGCCCTCGCGCGGATCGTAGACGTGAAACTCGCGCATCGGCGCTCCTCTTCTCGCTGTTTTTCTAGAGCGCCGCGAGCATCGCCGTCAGGCAGGCCGCGCCGAGCCGCTTGCAGCGGCCCGGCGACCAGCCGAGCGCGGGCAGCGGGCTGTTGGCGCAGTCCTTGAAGGGTTGCTCCAGGGTCATCGACAGGCAGCCGAACGCCTCGGCCGCCCACTTCGAGCCGATGTCGAGATTGGCGGTCGGGCTCGGCGGATAGCCGTGCCGCGTCTGGAAGTCCGGGTCGGTCTGCTCCAGCACCGAGACGAACCGCTGGCGCCGCTCGACCATCTCCGGCGTCACGGAGGGCACGTTGTCGGCGTCGACGACGAAGACGTAAGGCAGCGCCTCGTCGCCGTGGACGTCGAGGAACAGCGACACCCCCGTCGCCTTCATCCGCTCGCGCACGAACCAGACCTCGGGGCTGGCCTCCGGCGTGGCGTTGCGCCAGGCACGGTTGAGGTCGGTGCCGGCGGCGTTGCTGCGGATGTGGCCGGCAGCGGCGCCGTCGGGGTTCATCAGCGGCACGAGGTGGAGCGTCGCCCGCTGCAGCAGCGCCCGGGAGACCGCGTCCTGGGGGTCGAGCAGCCGCTCGAGCAGGCCCTCGACGCACCAGGAGGCCATGGTCTCGCCCGGGTGCTGGCGGGCGATCACCCAGACCGGCTTCGGCCCCTGGCCGACGCTCAGCAGGTCGAGCGGCCGGCCCTCCAGGGTCCGGCCCAGCACTTCGTGGCGGACCAGCGGGCTCTCGGCGGTGTGCGCGACCAGGGCCTGGTTGCGGGCCGGGGAGTAGGGCGCGAAGTAGGCGAACCAGGCTTCGCCCCCGGCCGCCGCGAAGGACCAGGAAAGACGCCCGTCGGCATAGGAGGAGGGGACCCGCACCCAGGCGTCCGGCGAGCCGCCCGGGCCCTCGGTCGAGGCGACGACGTCGTAGCCCTCCCAGCCGCGGGGATAGCTGCTGGCGCCGGCGTTCTCGATCGCGAAGGACCAGTGCGCGCCCGGCCTGCCCGCGGCCTTGAAGCAGAACCACTGGAAGAAGTCGGCGCGGCCGTCCTTGCGGATGCGCAGGCGCGCGCTGTCGCGGTCTTCGCCGCCGGGGTCGATCGCGACGACCTCGATGTTGCCGCCCTCGAAGTCGGCGGAGATTTCCATCGAGCGGCTACGGCTTGCGGAAGGAATCGAGGCTGGTCGCCTGGAAGGCCGGCAGGGCGTTCAGGCGCTCGGTCAGGGCAGCGAGGCGCGGGTAGCGCCCGTCTGCGACGACGCCGGGCGCCATCACGCCGGCGAAGTCGTAGGCGACGGCGGCGGTCAGGTCGGCCTGGGTCATGCGGCCGTGGAACCACTCCTTGTCACCGAGCGCCTGCTCCAGCGCGGCGAAGCCGCCGGCCGACTGGCCTTCCAGGCGCTCGACCCAGGCCGGGTCGGTGCGCCCCTCGGCCTTGAGGTTGCGCTCGTAGTGCGACTGCACCGCCTTCTCGGTGGCGCCGAGGGCGAGGGCGACGCTGCGCAGTACCTGCCGGCGCTCGGCGCCCGCAGGCGGCACCAGGGCACGTTCCGGCCCGACCTGCTCGTCGGCCCAGTCGAGGATCGCGGCCGAATCGACCAGGATCTCGCCGTCGTCCAGCACCAGCGCCGGCACGCGGCCGAGCGGGTTGACCGCCTTGATCGCCTCGAAGTCGGCGCCGGTCGCGAGCAGGCGCCGCTCGAACTCGAAGCCGAGCGTCAGCAGGCTGACGGCGCTGCGCCGCACGAAGGGCGAAAGGTCGCGGCCGAGCAGCTGCATGTCGAGGTCTCCTGTCGGTTCCTGGGGGGTGCGGTTCAGCCGTAGGCGGCGGCGAAGAGCGCCTCGTAGTCGGCCTTGGTCGCTTGGCGCGGGTTGCTGGCGTTGGAATGGTCGGCGAGCGCGCCCTCGACCATCCGCGGCAGGACCTCGGCGGGCACGCCCATCTCCCTGAGGCTGGCCGGCAGACCGAGGTCGGCGTTCAGCCCCTCGACCGCCTCGGCCAGGTCGGCCGCCTCGGGCAGGCCGAGGACGCGGGCCAGGCGCGCGTACTTGTCGCCGACGTGGCCGGCGTTGAAGCGCAGCACGGCCGGCAGGATCACGGCGTTGAGCGTGCCGTGGTGCAGACGCGGGCTGTCCAGGCCGCCGAGCGGGTGCGACATGGCGTGAACCGCGCCCAGGCCCTTCTGGAAGGTCATGCCGCCCATCAGCGACGACAGCAGCATCTCGCGCCGCGCCTGGCGGTCCGAGCCGTCGGCGACGGCGCGGCGGATGTGGCTCCAGCCGCGTGCCAGGCCGTCGAGGGCGATGGCCTCGGCCGGCGGGTTGTCGCGCGGGCTGAGGAAGGTCTCGACGCAGTGGGTGATGGCGTCCATGCCGGTCGCCGCGGTCAGGCGCGCCGGCAGGCCGAGCGTCAGCTCGGGGTCGCAGAGCGCGACGCGCGGGATCATGTGCGGCGCCAGGAAGCCGAGCTTGCGGCCGTCCCTCAGCGTGATCAGGGCCGCGCGGCCGACCTCGCTGCCGGTGCCGGCGGTAGTCGGGATCGCGATCAGCGGCGCGACCCGCTCGGTGATCTTGGGCACGCCGCCGAGGATCGCCGCGTACTGCTCGAGCGGCCCGGGGTGGGTCGCGAGCAGCGCGACGCCCTTGGCGAGGTCGATCGAGCTGCCGCCGCCGAGCGCGATCAGGCCGTCGCAGCCGGCCGCGCGGTAGGCCGCCACCGCCGCCTCGACCGCCGCCTCCGTCGGGTTCTCCGGCGTGCCGTCGAAGAGCGCGAGCTCGGCGCCCCCCGGCAGCGCTGCGCGCAAGGTCTCGACCAGGCCGCTGGCGACGATGCCGCGGTCGGTGACCAGCAGCGGCCGGGACACGCCGAGCGCGGCCAGCTCCTCGGGCAGCGCCTTCAGCGCGCCGAAGTCGAAGAGGATGCGGGTCAGGTAGAGGATCGGGGTCATGGGGCCATCGGGGTCATGGGGCCATCGGGGTCATGGGGGTCCAGGCTCGCGCGTCCGTTCGGGGCGCGCAGCCTCTGCGCCCGCCGGCCCCGCGTCAAGCCGCCCTGCGCCCTCCGCGCCGGCGGGCGGCGTCGCGAGCGGCCGCGAGAAGCGCCGGTGCAGGGCCGAGACGGCGGCGGTCAGCACCAGCAGGGCCCCGGCCTGGTGCAGCGCACCGAGCCAGACCGGCACCGCTGCCAGCAGGGCTGCGATGCCGAGGCCGTACTGCAGCAGGCAGGCCGCCGCCAGCAACGCCAGGTCGCCGGCGAGCGGCGCCGCGCCGGGCGCCCGTGCCGCCCGGCGCCAGCCGTCCCAGGCCAGGGCGAGGGCGCCGGCGAGCAGCAGGGTCGCCAGCAGGCGGTGGTTGAACTGCACCGCCTCGATGGTCTCGAACCAGTTCAGCCACCAGGGCTCCAGCGGCGCGTAGCCGGCCGGCACCAGGCGCCCGTCCATGGTCGGGAACTCGTTGTAGGTCATGCCGGCGTCGGTGCCGGCGACGAAGCCGCCCGCGGCCAGAGTCAGCGCCAGCAGGGCGAAGAACAGCCACAGGCTGCGCCCCGGCGCGCCGGCCGGCGCCGGCCGCGGCCGGCGCAGCAGCGAGAGCGCCAGCCACAGCAGGTAGGCGTAGATGACGAGCGCCAGCCCGAGGTGCAGGACCAGGCGGTATTGGCTGACGTCGGTGCGATCGGAGAAGCCGCTGGCGACCATGAACCAGCCGACCGCGCCCTGCAGCGCGCCGAGGCCGAAGCCGATCCACAGTGGCGCGGCGAAGCCGGCCGGCACCTGGCGGCGCCACAGGAACCACAGGAAGGGCAGCAGGTAGACGACGCCGATCAGGCGGCCCCAGAGCCGGTGCAGCCACTCCCACCAGAAGATCGAGCGGAAGGCCTCGAGCGTCATGCCGCCGGGCAGGCTGCGGTACTCGCCGGTCTGCTGGTAGAGCGCGAAGAGCCGCCGCCATTCCGCCTCGCCGAGCGGCGGCAGCGCGCCGCTGACCGGCGCCCACTCCATGATCGACAGACCGGATTCGGTGAGCCGGGTGATCGCCCCGATCACGGCCATGGCGAAGATCATCCCGCAGCAGGCGAGCAGCCAGAGCGCGACGGCGCGCGGCGCCGGCCGGCGGGTGGAATCGGGGCGAGCGACCGCGGACATGGCGCCGATATATCGGCCGGCGCCCGGAGAGGCCAGCGACGCGATGCCGCTGGCATGGCGCACGGGAGGGCGACGGCAGGGCGCGCGCGGCTTTCGGAAAGGGCCTTGCGCGCTAGATGTGGATCGGGCGGCCGGCGACGGCCAGCGCGGCCTCCTTGACCGCCTCGTTGAGCGTCGGGTGGCCGTGGAAGGAGCGGGCCAGGTCCTCGGCGGAGCCGCCGAACTCCATGGTCACGACGACCTCGTGAATCAGGTTGCCGGCGTCGGGGCCCAGGATGTGCGCGCCGAGGATCCGGTCGGTCGTCTCGTCGGCCAGGATCTTGACGAAGCCGTCGGTCGCGTTCATGGCGCGGGCCCGGGCGTTGGCCATGAAGGGGAACTTGCCGACCTTGTAGGCGATCCCGGCCTGCTTCAGCTCCTCCTCGGTGCGGCCGACGCTGGCGACCTCCGGCCAGGTGTAGACGATGCCCGGCACGGTCTCGTAGTTGACATGGCCGCCCTCGCCGGCGAGGTGCTCGGCGACCGCGACGCCCTCCTCCTCGGCCTTGTGGGCCAGCATCGGGCCGGGGATCGCGTCGCCGATGGCGTAGATGCCCTCGACGTTGGTCGCCAGATGCTCGTCGACCGCGATCCGGCCGCGCTCGTCCAGGGCGACGCCGGCCTCCTCCAGGCCCAGGCCCTCGAGGTAGGGCTTGCGCCCGATCGCGACCAGGACGGCGTCGCACTCGAGGGTCTCCGGCCCACCCTTGCTGTCCTTGCCGGCCGGCTCGACCGTCAGCTTGACGCCGCTCTTGGTCGCCTTGGCCCCGGTCACCTTGGTCGAGAGCTTGAAGCTCATGCCCTGGCGGCCGAGGATGCGCTGGAACTGCTTGCCGATCTCGCCGTCCATGCCGGGCACCAGGCGGTCGAGGAACTCGACGACCGTGACCTTGGCGCCGAGGCGGAGCCAGACCGAGCCCATCTCCAGGCCGATGTAGCCGCCGCCGACCACGACCAGGTGCTTGGGCACCTTGTCGAAGCCGAGCGCGCCGGTCGAGGAGACGATGCGCTTCTCGTCGATCTCGACGCCGGGCAGGTCGAGGTGGGTCGAGCCGGTGGCGACGACGATGTTCTTGGTCTCGTAGCTCTTGCTTCCCTGCTCGCCCGCGACCTCGACCTTGCCGGGGGCGGCGATCCGGCCGCTGCCCTTCAGCCAGTCGATCTTGTGCTTCTTGAACAGGAACTCGATGCCCTTGACGTTGGCCTCGACGACCTTGTCCTTGTGGCCGAGCATCGTCTTCAGGTCGAGCTCGACCTTGCCGACCTTGACGCCGAAGCCGGCCAGGGCGTGCTGCGCCTCCTCGAACTTCTCGCTGGCCTGGAGCAGCGCCTTGGAGGGGATGCAGCCGACGTTGAGGCAGGTCCCGCCCAGGGTCGCGCGCTTCTCTACGCAGGCGACCTTGAGGCCGAGCTGCGCGGCGCGGATCGCGCAGACGTAGCCGCCCGGCCCGGCGCCGATCACGATGAGGTCGTAAGCCTGCTCGGCCATGTTCGCTAAGCTCCTGTTCCGCTGTGCTAGAGGTCGAGCAGCAGGCGCTCGGGATCCTCGACGGCTTCCTTGACCTTGACCAGGAAGGTGACGGCCTCGCGGCCGTCGACGATGCGGTGGTCGTAGGACAGGGCCAGGTACATCATCGGCCGGATCTCGACCGCGCCCTCGATCGCGACCGGCCGCTCCTGGATCTTGTGCAGGCCCAGGATGCCCGACTGCGGCGCGTTGAGGATCGGCGTCGAGAGCAGGGAGCCGAAGACGCCGCCGTTGGTGATCGTGAAGCTGCCGCCCTGCATCTCGTCGAGCGACAGCTTGCCGTCGCGCGCCCGGCCCGCCAGGTCGCCCAGCGCCTTCTCGATCTCGGCGAAGGACTTGCCGTCGCAGTCGCGGATCACCGGCACCATCAGGCCCTGGGGCGCCGAGACCGCCATGCCGATGTCGTAGAACTCGTTGAACACCATGTCGGTGCCGTCGATCCGGGCGTTGACCGAGGGCACCTCCTTCAGCGCCTTGACGCAGGCCTTGGCGAAGAAGGCGGTGAAGCCGAGCTTGACCCCGTGCTTCTTCTCGAAGCCCTCCTTGTAGCGGTTCCTGAGCGCCATCACGGCCGACATGTCGGCCTCGTTGAAGGTCGTCAGCATCGCCGCCGAGTTCTGCGCCTCCTTCAGGCGCCGGGCGATGGTCTGGCGCAGCTTCGACATGCGCTCGCGCCGCTCGCGCGGGCCCGAGGGGGTCTCGGCGCGCGCTTCTCCGGCGGGCTGCGCCGCCGGCGCCGGAGCGGCGCGGCCGCTCACCGCCGGCTTGGGCTTCAGCTCCGCGCGGCCCGCGACGACGGCCTCGACGTCCTCCTTGGTCAGGCGGCCCTGGGGCCCGGTCGCCGGGATCCGGTAGGGGTCGAGCCCGTGCTGCTCGACCAGGCGCGCGACCGCCGGCGAGAGCGTCATGGCCGAGCTCGGCACGCCTTGGGCCAGGAAGCCGGCGAGGTCGCTCGCCGTGACCTTGCCGTCGGTGCGGCGGGCGGCGCTGGGGTCGAGCCCCGGCGCGGCGGCCAGCGCGGCCTCGTCGCCCTGGGCCTGGCCCCGGGGATCGAGCGGCCCGGTCACCGAGCCGGCCCCGGTGTCGCCTTCCTGGACCGCGTCGCTCGGACCCTTCGCGGCGGGCTTGCTCCCGGCCGCCGGGCCGGGCGCGGGAGCGGGCGCAGGCGCCGCGGCACCGTCGCCCTCGGTGACCCGCGCCAGCACCGTGCCGACCTCGACGCTGGCGCCCTCTTCGACCAGCGTCTCGGACAGGGTGCCGGCGACCGGTGCGTTGACCTCCAGGCTGACCTTGTCGGTCTCCAGCTCGGCGATCGCCTCGTCGGCGGCGACGCTGTCGCCGGCCTGCTTCAGCCACTTGGCGACGACCGCCTCGCTGACCGACTCGCCGAGCGTCGGCACCGCGACGTCGTGGCTCTTGCCGCCGCCGGAGGGGGCAGGGGCAGGGGCAGGGGCAGGGGCAGGGGCAGGGGCAGGGGCAGGGGCAGGGGC
>NZ_JBBDQW010000057.1:0-28411 GCF_040905785.1 Tistlia sp. | reverse complement strand
TGGTGCCGGGTGAGGGATTTGAACCCCCGACCTTCGGTTTACAAAACCGCTGCACTACCCCTGTGCTAACCCGGCGCGCCTGGCGGCGTCGCCTGACGATAGGCAGGCGCCCGCGGCCCTGCAAGCCTAGCCGTGGCGCAGCTTCAGCAGCAGGATCGAGCCGGCGAGCAGCAGGGTGACGCCGTTGGCGGCGATCAGCGGCAGGTCGCCGAGCAGCAGGCCGTAGGCGAGCCACAGCGCGACGCCCGTGACCAGCACCAGGAACATCGAGAGCGAGATGTCGCGCGTCGAGCGCGTGCGCCAGGCCTTGAGCGCCTGCGGCAGAAAGGCCAGCGTCGTGCAGGCGCCGGCGGCGAGGCCGATCAGGGTCGTCAGGTCCATGGGCGGAAGTCCGGCAGTTCGGCGCGCGGGGCGTGGCGGGGGCAGAGATAGGGCCGTCGCCAAACCTTGACAAGCCGGCGCTTGCGGGCGTCCCGTGGCGACCTATATCGTCGCCCGATCCCCGTGCAAGAGCGCGCCCTTTTCTGGAACGAGGCCCGTCATGTCCGCCGCGCTGTCCCTCGACGCCATCCGCAACCAGGCCGCCGGCCTGAACTTCCGCAACCAGGCGTTCATCGGCGGGCGCTACGTCGGCGCGGCCGACGGCCGGACCTTCGACTGCATCAGCCCGGTCGACGGGCGGGTGCTGACGAAGATCGCGCGCTGCGGCAAGGAGGACGTCGACCGGGCCGTCAAGGCGGCGCGCGTCGCCTTCGACGACGGCCGCTGGTCGGGCCTGGCGCCGGCCCAGCGCAAGCGCACGATGCTGCGCTTCGCCGAGCGGATCGAGGCCAACGCCACCGAGCTGGCGCTGCTCGAGACCCTCGACATGGGCAAGCCGATCGGGGATTCGACGCGCATCGACGTGCCGGCGACGGTCAACGTGATCCGCTGGTACGCCGAGGCGATCGACAAGGTCTACGACGAGGTCGCGCCGACCGCCGGCAACGTGGTGGCGATGATCCGGCGCGAGCCGATGGGCGTGGTCGCGGCGATCGTGCCCTGGAACTTCCCGATGATCATGGCGGCCTGGAAGATCGGCCCGGCGCTGGCGACCGGCAACAGCCTGATCGTCAAGCCGGCCGAGCAGTCCTCCCTGACCGCGATCCGCCTCGCCGAGCTGGCGCTCGAGGCCGGCATCCCCGAGGGCGTGTTCCAGGTCGTGCCGGGCTTCGGGCCGGAGGCCGGCGAGGCGCTCGGCCGCCACATGGACGTCGACGGCATCGCCTTCACCGGCTCCGGCGAGGTCGGCAAGCTGCTGCTGCGCATGTCGGGCGAGAGCAACATGAAGCGCGTCGCGCTGGAGTGCGGCGGCAAGACCCCGCACATCGTGCTGGCCGACACCCACGACCTCGACGCCGCGGCGACGGCCGCCGCCTGGGGCATCTTCTTCAACCAGGGCGAGGTCTGCAATGCCGGCTCGCGCCTGCTCGTCGAGCGCTCGATCAAGGACCAGCTGCTCGAGAAGGTGATCGAGGTCGGCCGCAGCATGAAGTTCGGCGATCCCCTCGACCCGGCGACCCAGATGGGCGCGATCGTCGACCAGGACCAGCTCGAGAAGGTGCTGTCCTACATCGGCCTGGGCAGCGAGGAGGGCGCCAAGCTGCTGCTCGGCGGCCAGCGCGCGCGCGCCGACAGCGGCGGCTTCTACATCGAGCCGACGATCTTCGACGGTGTCGAGAACCGGATGCGCATCGCCCAGGAGGAGATCTTCGGGCCGGTGCTCTCGGTGCTGACCTTCGACGACCTCGAGGAGGCGGTGAAGATCGGCAACGACACGATCTACGGCCTGGCCGCGGCGATCTGGACCCGCGACATCAACAAGGCCATGACCGCCGCCAAGAAGCTGCGCGCCGGCTCGGTCTGGGTCAACTGCTTCGACGGCGGCGACATCACCACGCCCTTCGGCGGCTACAAGCAGTCCGGCTTCGGGCGCGACAAGTCGCTGCACGCGCTCGACAAGTACTCCGAGCTCAAGACGATCTGGATCGAGCTGCACTGAGGCAGCCCGCCTGACTTTCCGGCGCCGACGTCGGCGCCGCCCGCCGCCGACGCCCGATCCCACCTCCGACCAGGGGAGCGGCCGAAATGCTGTTCGTGCTGCTGTCCGGCATCGCCTTCATGATCATGGGCCACGGCCTGCAGACCTCGCTGCTCGGCGTGCGCGCGGGCTTCGAGGGCTTTCCCGACTTCGCCATCGGCCTGGTCCAGTCGGCCTTCTACGTCGGCTTCGTCTTCGGCACGCTGTCGGGTCCCTGGTTCGTGCGCCGGGTCGGCCACATCCGCACCTTCGCCGCCTTCGCCTCGGTCGCCTCCATCGCGACCGTGCTGCACGCCATCGCCGTCGACCCCTGGTCGTGGGTCGGGCTGCGCGTGCTGACCGGCGCCGCCCTGGCCGGCACCTTCATGGTCTCGGAGGCGTGGTTGAACGCGATCGCGACGACCGCCAGCCGCGGTCGCATCCTGTCGCTCTACACCCTGGTCAGCCTGGTCGCCTACGGCGGCAGCCAACTGTTCTTGACCGTGGCGCGGCCGGAATCCTTCGAGCTCTTCGTGCTGGTCTCGATCCTGATCTCGGCCTCGCTGATCCCGCTGTCGGTCAGCAAGATCGAGAACCCGCCGACGCTCACGGTCGAGCGCATGGGCCTCGATCGGCTCTACCGGATCTCGCCGCTCGGTGCCGTCGGCGCCTTCGTCGCCGGCCTGGTCATCGCCGGCTTCTACGGCCTGGGCGCCGTCTACGCGCAGCGCCAGGGCCTGAACGAGGAGCAGGTCGCGCTCTTCATGACCGTCTCGATCCTGGGCGCCGCGGTGATCCAGTGGCCGATCGGCGCCCTCTCCGACTGGCTCGACCGGCGCAGCGTGACCGCCGCGACCTGCCTCGGCGCCGCCGCTGCCGCCTTCGCGCTCGCCCACGTCGCGAGCGGCAGCCTGCAGTCGCTCCTGATCGCCGGCTTCCTGTTCGGCGGCCTGACCGGCCCGATCTACGCGCTCTGCGTCGCCCACGCCAACGACTACATCGACAGCAGCGACACGGTCGGCGCGGCCAGCAGCCTGCTCACGCTCTACGGCATCGGCGCCGCCGCCGGACCCTTCGTCGGCGGCTTCGTCATGGGGCGCTTCGGCCCGGACCGGCTGTTCGACTTCCTGGGCGGCGCCTGCGCGGCGATCTTCGGCTTCGTGCTCTGGCGCATGAGTCGCCGCCAGTCGCTGCCGAACGCCGAGCAGGGTGCCTTCGTCGCGGTCGCCTCGACGGCGGCGACGCCGGTCGCCAGCGAGCTCGACCCGCGCGCCGACGAGGAGGCGGCGCCGGCCCCGGAAGAGGCTACGCCGGGCAGTAGCTCAGGGTGATCTGCCAGGGCGTCGGCGTTCCGAGCGCCGGGCGGACCCGGAAATCGTAGCCGTCGAAGGTGAGGCGCCGGGCCAGCTGCGCGCCGTGCCGCAGCTCCTCCGGGCGATCCCGGTCGACCAGCAGGTGCAGGCCGGGCTCGCCGAGCTCAGGGTCGCGGTCCGCCAGGGCGCCGCCGAGCGGCAGCAGCCGGATGCGGCCATGGCCGCGGTCGTTCTTGCGCAGGCTGTCGAGCAGGCGGTCGACCTCGCCTTCGAGATAGGGGTCGCGCCCCTCCAGGGTATGCGGGCAGACCAGAAGGTCGTAGTCCCAGCCTTCGGGGCGGCCGGGCTCGACCAGGCCGAAACGCAGCCTCTCGGCCGCGCCGGCCGGCAGCGGGTCGGCCTCCTCGTCCGGCGCCGCGATGGCCGCGGCGGCGGCCTTGGCGGCCAGGGGGTCGTCGGCCTCGTCGCGCAGCATGCCCAGCATCTGGCTGCGGAAGGCGCTCTCGGGCAGGGCGGCCAGGTAGCCGATCAGGGCGCGCTGCCGGGCCGCGTCGCGCCGGGCGATGGCGTCGAGGGCGATCTGCAGAACGCCGAGCGCGAACGCCTCGGACTCCTGCTCCTCCGGCAGCTCCGCGCGTGCCGGGCTGCGGTCCTCGGCGGGCGGGGGCGAGGGCGTGATGCCGGCGGCCGCTGCGTCCTGGCGGTCGGCCAGGTCGGTCGCCAGGTTCGTGAGCTGGGCCTGCTGGGCGACGAGGGTGGCGTTGAGCAGCTCCTGCCGCTCGGACAGCCGCTGCTGCTGCAGCGCCAGCCACAGGAAGAGGCCGACGGCCAGCGCGACGAGCGCCGCGACGGTCAGGATCCGCGGGAGACGGCGTCTGTTCGGGTCCATGAAGCGTCCATCCTGGCCGGCTGCAACAGGGGTGGCACAGGCGCCACTCTAGCGCGCCCGGCGAGCCCCCTGCAGCCGCCTCTACTCGGCGGCGTGCTCCGGACGCTGGAAGGCGTGGAAGTCCGCCTCCTCCTCCGGCTGATGCGTGAAGCCGCGGGCCGGGCCGAGCTGCTGGGTGTCGCGCTCGACGGCCGGGAAGGACTGCATGTAGGCGGTCAGCAGCTTGGCGAGCCCCTCGAGCGACGACAGATGGGTGCGCTCGTAGCCGTGGGTTGCGTCGGTGCCGAAGCAGATCACCGCCGTGCGGATGTCGTTGCCGGCCTCCAGGGCCGCCGCGGCGTCGCAGCTGTAGTAGCGGAAGACGTCGCGCACGTGGGCGATCTCGTTCTCCCGGGCCAGGCTCACCAGCAGCCGGTTGAGGTGCCAGTCGAAGGGCCCGGTGGAGTCCTTCATGCCGATCGTCACGCTGGTCTCGATCGACTCCTGGCCCGGCGCCTGCGGCGCGGTGTCGATGGCGACCAGCTCGGCGACGTCCTGGTGGAGCACGCCCGAGGCGCCGACGCCGACCTCCTCGGAGATGGTGAACAGCGGGTGGCAGTCGACCGGCAAATGCACGCCGCCCTCGACGATCGCCTTGATCGCCGTCAGCAGGGTCGCGACGCCGGCCTTGTCGTCCAGGTGGCGGCTCTTGACGAAGCCGGAGTCGGTGATCGTCGCGTTGGTGTCGATGCCGACGAAGTCGCCGACCGCGATGCCCATCCGCTCCAGGCCGGCACGGTCGTAGACCAGCTCGTCGACGCGCAGCTCGACGTTGTCCCAGGTGACCGGCTGGCTGTCGACCTCGCTGTCGAAGGTGTGGCCCGATGCCTTGAGCGGCAGGATCGTGCCGCTGCGCGAGCCGAGCTCGGTCAGCACCGTCACCTCCGCGCCCTCGGCGAAGCGCGGCGACCAGGTGCCGATCGGCGTGACCGACAGCCGGCCGTTCGGCTTCAGGGCGGTGACCATGGCGCCGATCGTGTCCAGGTGCGCGACCACGGCCCGGTCGGGCGCGCGGCGGCTGCCCTGCAGGCTGGCGCGGATCGCGCCGCGCCGGGTCAGCTCGTGCTCGACGCCGAGCGCGGTCAGCTCCTCGCAGACGACGTGGACCACCTGGTCGGTATAGCCGGTCGGGCTGTGGTGCTGGAGCAGGCGCAGCATGACGCGCTTGAGGTAGTCGAGGTCGATCGACAGCGCCTTCGGCAGCGGTCGCGCGCTGGTCGCGTTCTGTGTGGACATGGCCCCTCCTTCGGGCGACTGTTCGTCGGGCGCCGGCCCGGCGGGCGCCGAGCCGGCCGGCTCGCGCTCGGCTCTCCCTGCGACGCTCAGGCTGCGGTCTGGGGGAACAGCAGGTCGACGAAGCGCTCCGCGGTCGGCGCCGGCTCGTGGTTGGCGAGGCCCGGGCGCTCGTTGGCCTCGACGATAGCGTATTTCGGCTGCTCTGCCGAGGGCACCAGGAAATCCAGGCCGACGACGGGGATGCCGAGTGCCCGTGCCGCCTCCTCGGCGGCCGAGCGCAGGCTCGGGTGCAGCCGGTCGGTGACGTCGTGGATCGTGCCGCCGGTGTGCAGGTTGGCGGTCTTGCGCACCGCCAGGGTCCGGCCTTCCTCGAGCACGTCGTCCAGGCTGTGGCGCACGGACTCGACGCAGCGCCGCGTCTCGGCGTCGATCGGAATCCGGCTCTCGCCGCCGGTCGCCGCGGCGCGCCGGCGCGACTGCGACTCGATCAGCTCGCGGATCGTGTGGCGCCCGGTGCCGGTGACCTCGGCCGGCCGGCGGATCGCCGCCGCCACGACCTTGTAGTCGATGACGATGATGCGCAGGTCCTCGCCGGTCACGTACTCCTCCAGCAGCACCTGTTCGCTGTAGCGCTTGGCCTCCTCGATCGCCCGCTCGACCTCGTCGATGGTGGTGAGGTCGACGAAGACGCCGCGACCCTGCTCGCCGCGCAGCGGCTTGACCACGAGGCGCCGGTGCTCCTCCAGGAAGGCCAGGTTCTCCTCCTGCGTTCCGGCGCGCCGCTGCGTCGGAACCTTGAGCCCGGCGGCGGTGAGCAGGCGGGAGGTCACCGCCTTGTCGTCGCAGCGGCTCATGGCGACGGCGTTGGTCAGCTCGCTCAGCGCCTCGCGGCAGACGATCGAGCGGCCGCCGTGGATCAGGCGGAAGAAGCCGCCTTCGGCGTCCAGCACCTCGACGTGGATGCCGCGGCGCCGCGCCTCGTCCACGATGATCTGGGCATAGGGATTGAGGCGGGCGATGTCCGGTTGCTCGGGACCGGCGAAGAGCGTCTCGTTGATCTGGTTGCGGGTCTTCATGGCGAAGACCGGCAGACGCTTGAAGCCGAGCTTCTCGTAGAGCGCGATCGCCTGGCTGTTGTCGTAGAGCACGGAGAGGTCGAGCTGGCGCCGGCCGCGCGCGGCGAAGCGCTGCGCCAGGTCGCGCACCAGGGCCTCGCCGATGCCGGGATAGGGAGCCTGCGGATCGACCACCAGGCACCACAGGCTGGCGCCCTGCTCGGGATCGCCGAAGGTCTCGACGTGGTCGATGCCGGTGATGGTACCGATCACCTCGCCGCTACCGGCATCGCGGGCGACCAGGTGCAGGAAGCGCGGGTCGCTCCGCTTGTTCAGGAGGAAGCCGTCGGGCAGGCGCACCATGCCCGCCTTGGCATAGCAGCGGCCGACGCCCTCGGCGTCCGACTCGCTCTCCAGCGGCGCGACGGTGTAGCGCGGAGGCAAGGAGCCCGGCACCAGCCGCGAAAGGTCCAGGCGGAAGGCGTGGGAGGGGTCGAGGAAAACCTGCTGCGGCGCCAGGGACTGGACCACGTGCGGCTCGGCCACATAGAAGGCGATGTCGCGGCAGCCCTCGCGCTCGCGAAGCAGCGCCTCGAGGAGCCTGCCGTTGTCGTCGAAGGTCTGGCCGAACAGCAGGCGGCCCCAGCCGCAGTCCAGCGCGACCTCCTGCTTCACGGCGCCGGCCTCGGCCGAGAGTCCGGCTTCGGATGCTGTGGCGAACATGATGGATCTCTCCTCCGTCGCTCGCGCCCTCCCGCCGGGCCACAGGAATCCCGGGCGGGCCGTGGCGCCCCGGCGCTCAAAAGCCGTGGACCTGCAGCCAGCTCTCCAGCAGGGCGACCTGCCAGAGCTTGGAGCCGCCGAGCGGCGTGATGTGGTCGCTCGGCGCCTGCAGCAGGCGCTCGACGTAGTCGCGGCGGAACAGTCCGCGCTCGCGCGAGCGGGCGCTGTCCAGGGTGTCGCGCACGCGGTCGAGCACCGGCCCGTCGAGGTACTTGAGCGCCGGTACCGGGAAATAGCCCTTCGGCCGGTCGATGACGCCAGCGGGGACGACCTTGCGGGCCGCCTGCTTGAGCACGTGCTTGCCGTCGCCGGCGACCTTGTGCTCGGCCGGGATCCGCGCGGCCAGCTCGACCAGCTCGTGGTCGAGGAAGGGGACCCGGGCCTCCAGGCCCCAGGCCATGGTCATGTTGTCGACCCGCTTCACGGGGTCGTCGGTCAACATCACCGTGGTGTCGAGGTGCAGCGCCTTGTCGACCGGACGGGCGCCGTTCAGCGCTTCGAAGTGGCGGCGCACGAAGGCCCGGCTGTGGTCCTCGCCCAGGTAGGCGTCCTCGACCGCGGCGGCGTAGTCGGCGTGGTCGCGGTCGGCGAAGACGCGGGCGTAGGCCTCGGCGGCCTCGGCGTCGGTCGCCTCGAGCAGCGGCGGGTACCAGTGGTAGCCGGCGAAGATCTCGTCGGCGCCCTGGCCCGACTGCACGACCCGGACATGCTTCGAGACCTCCTCGCTCAGCAGGTAGAAGCCGATGTTGTCGTGGCTGACCATCGGCTCCGACATGGCGCGGATGCAGTCGTCGAGGTTCGGCAGCAGGCGCTCGCGGCTGTCGACGCGGATGCGCGTGTGGTCGGTGGCGAAGCGCTCGGCGATCAGGTCGGAGTACTTGAACTCGTCGCCGGCCTCGCCGCCGGCGCTCTCGAAGCCGACCGAGAAGGTCTTCAGGCCGGTCTGCCCGGCCTCGCTCAGGAGGCCGACGACCAGGCTGGAATCGACGCCGCCCGACAGCAGGACGCCGACCGGCGTGTCCGCGACCAGGCGCCGGCGCACCGAGGCGCGCAGGCTCTCGAGCACGCGCTCGACCCACTCGTCCTCGCCCCGCGTGAGGTCGGCCTCCTCGCGCGGGCCCATGGTCAGCTGCCAGTAACGGCGCTGCTCCATGCGGCCGTCCGGCAGAACGGTCAGGGTGTGGCCCGGGGGCAGCTTGCGCACGCCCTTGAGGATCGTGTGCGGCGGCGGCACGACGGCGTGGAACGACATGTAGTGGTGCAGGGCGACCGGGTCGATCGAGCGGTCGACCGCCTCGCCGCGCGCGACGGCCGGCAGCGACGAGCCGAAGCGCAGGCCGCCCGGAACTTCTGCCAGATAGAGCGGCTTGATGCCGAGGCGGTCGCGGGCCAGGAACAGCTTGCCGCTGTCGCGCTCCCAGAGCGCGAAGGCGAACATGCCGTTGAAGCGCTCGACGCAGGCCTCGCCCCACTGCCGGTAGGCCTTGAGGATGACCTCCGTGTCGCCGTGGGAGAAGAAGCGGTGGCCCTTGGCCTCGAGTTCGGCGCGCAGCTCCGGGTAGTTGTAGATCGCGCCGTTGTAGACGATGCCGAGACCCAGCTCGGCGTCGATCATCGGCTGCTGCGCCGCCTCCGAGTGGTCGATGATCTTGAGGCGGCGGTGGCCGACCGCCAGGGCGTTCTGCACGAACAGCCCCTCGGAATCGGGGCCGCGGGTCTGCATGGCGCGCGCCATTTCCTGAACCAGCGCCGCCGAGGCCGGACGGCCGTCGAAGCGGATCTCACCGACGATTCCGCACATCGCGTCCTGTCATCCCCTGTACCGGTTGGTGCCGCACCGGTTGGTGCCGCAAGCCGAAGCTCAAGCGTGGCAAAGGCTACCCGGCCCCGCCCGGACCGGGTCATGGAGAAACTCCGCGGCCCCGGCAGTCGAGGTCGCGTGCCCACAAGATATGGGAGGATGACGCTGAGGTGTCAACCAACCCTAGCTGAAACGCCGGTTTTGGGCAGCCGGTTCCGGCGGCCCGAAAGTTCGTCGTGGATATGGAAGAAATACTGAAACGCCCATCGCGATTACTTGGTTTCGGAGACCGCGACGGTGGTGACCCTGCTCTGCGACAGTGGCCTCAAGTACCTCTCGACCGACCTCTACCGCGAGCCGGCGCCGGGTGCGTCAGTCTCGCCGTCGAGCGTCAGCAGCGGCCGGTAGAGGTCGGGCCGGCGGTCGCGGAAGAAGCCCCAGGAGGCGCGGCGCGCGCGAATCCGCTCCAGGTCGACGGTGGCGAGCAGGACCTCCTGGCGGTCGTTCGAGGCCTCGGCCAGCTTGGCACCGAGCTCGTCGGCGATGAATGAGCCGCCGTAGAAGGTCATGGTCGCCGCCTCGTTGGGCTCGCTGCCGACGCGGTTGGAGGCGACCAGCGGCAGCATGTTGGCGGCGGCGTGGCCCTGCATGGTGCGCTGCCAGTGGCCGATGGAATCGATGGTCGGGTCCTGCGGCTCGATGCCGATGGCGGTCGGGTAGAATAGGACCTCGGCGCCCATCAGCGCCATGGCGCGGGCGCACTCGGGGAACCACTGGTCCCAGCAGATGCCGACGCCCAGGCGGCCGAAACGGGTGTCCCAGACCCGGAAGCCGGTGTCGCCGGGATTGAAGTAGTACTTCTCCTGGTAGCCGGGGCCGTCGGGGATGTGGCTCTTGCGGTAGAGGCCGAGCACCCGGCCGTCGGCGTCGGCGATGGCGATCGAGTTGTAGTGGGCGTTGTTGGCGCGCTCGAAGAAGGAGATCGGCAGCACGACGCCGAGCTCCTTCGCCAGCTCGGCGAAGCGGGCCACGACCGGATGCCCCTCGAAGGGCCGGGCGAGGGCGAAGAGCGCCTCCTTCTGGTCCGGGCAGAAATAGGGCGTCTCGAACAGCTCCTGCAGCAGGACCACGTTCGCGCCGCGGCCCGCCGCCTCGCGCACCAGCGCCTCGGCGCGCGCCAAGTTTGCCTCGGTATCCCAGTCGCAGGGCATCTGGGTCGTTGCGAGGGTGATCGAGGTCATGAGGCGAGGCTCCCTGGGTTACCGCTCAACCATTGGGGCGGCACGGGCGGCGGTCAAGCCGAGGTGCTTGCCGAGCCCGGCTGCGCGCCGGCAAATCCGCTTGCTTTCGCCGGCCGCTCGGCTACCGTCCCGCGCCATGAGCGAGAGCCGCCAGACCCGTCAGCTGCGACGTCGCGTCCCCTAGGGGCGCGCGGGCCACTCGCTTTTCCCGTTCAGGAGAGCCAGCACCTGCCGCCGAGGAAGGCCGGCGGCATGGCTTCTTGCGCGTTCGTTCCTCTTCGGCGGCCCAACCGGAGAGGACCAGTACGATGACTGCTGCCTTCGATGCCCTGATGACCATCACCCACCGGCCCGCCACGGTCTTCCTGCGCGGCGAGGGCTCCTGGCTGTTCGACGAGGCCGGGCGCCGCTACCTCGACTTCGTCCAGGGCTGGGCGGTCAACTGCCTCGGCCACAGCCCGGAGCCGCTGGTCCGCGCGCTCGCCGAGCAGGCGCCGCGCCTGATCAACTGCAGCCCGGCCTTCTACAACGAGCCGATGGTGCGGCTCGCAGCGGCCTTGCGCGCGGCGAGCGGCCTGGAGCGCAGCTTCTTCGCCAACTCCGGCGCCGAGGCCAACGAGGGCGCGATCAAGCTCGCGCGCAAGTGGGGCCAGGTCCACCGCGGCGGCGCCCATGAGATCGTCACCTTCGACCAGGGCTTCCACGGCCGCACCCTCGCGACCATGTCGGCCTCCGGCAAGGCCGCCTGGGCCGCGCTCTTCGAGCCGAAGGTGCCCGGCTTCCCCAAGGTGCCGCTCGGCGACCTGGCGGCGGTCGAGGCGGCGATCGGCGAGCGCACGGCGGCCGTCCTGCTCGAGCCGATCCAGGGCGAGGCCGGCGTGATCCCGGCCGGCGACGATTTCTTGAAGGATCTGCGGGCGCTGACCGAGGCGAAGGGCATGCTGCTGATCCTCGACGAGATCCAGACCGGCATGGGCCGGACCGGCCGGCTGTTCCACTATCAGCACCTGGGATTCCACCCCGACATCCTGACCCTCGGCAAGGGCCTGGGCGGCGGCGTGCCACTGGCCGCGCTGCTGGCGCGCGAGGCGGTCTGTTGCTTCGAGGCCGGCGACCAGGGTGGCACCTTCAACGGCAATCCGCTGATGACCGCGGCCGGCCTGGCGGTGCTGAAGACGGTGACGGCGCCGGGCTTCCTGGAAGGGGTCGTGGCGACCGGCGCCTACCTGACCGAGGGCCTGCAGCGCCTCTCCGCCAAGAACGGCTTCGGCGCCGTGCGCGGGCGCGGCCTGCTGCTCGCCCTCGAGCTCGGCCGGCCGGTCGGCCCGGCGCTGGTCGAGGCGGCACGCGAGGCCGGCCTGCTGATCAACGCGCCGCGTCCCGAGTGCCTGCGCTTCATGCCGGCGCTCAACGTCGGTCGCGAGGAGGTCGACGAGATGCTGGCGATCCTGGAGGAGGTCTGCGGGGCGGTCGCGCCGATGCCGGCCTGAGGTCGGCGCCAGCGGACGCACCTTTTACCCGTCATCCCGGGCGCTAGGCGAGCCCGAAAGCCTGGCAAGGCTTTCGGTTTTGCGAGCCTTGCGACCCGGGATCCAGCGGCACGAACGTTTGGGCCCGCTGGATCCCGGATAGCTCGCTTTGCCGACGAAATCCGAGCCCCGCTGTCGCGGGGCCCAGGATCTCGGGCAAAGCGGCTTCCGGGATGACGACCGACGTCGACGGGCGAACCTCTGCGGCCCGCTCTCAGCCCGCGCCGAGATCCTTCGCCGTCAGGTCCAGGCAAGTCCTGAGGCGGGAAACCAGCTCGTCGATCTCCTCCTTCGAGATCGTCAGCGGCGGCGCCATGACCATGCTGTCGCGCACCGCGCGCAGCACCACGTCGTTGGCGAAGCAGTGGTCGCGGCAGAGGCCGCCGGCACGGCCGCCGGGGAAGCGGGCGTGGGTCTTCTTGTCGGCGACCAGCTCGACGGCGCCGATCAGGCCGAGCGAGCGGACCTCGCCGACGATCGGGTGGTCGGCCAGCTCGGCCAGGCGCTTCGCCAGGTGCGGGCCGGTCTCCTCGCGCACCTTCCGGACCAGATCCTCGCGCTCGATGATGGCGATGTTGGCGAGCGCCACGGCGCAGGCCGTCGGGTGGCCGGAATAGGTGTAGCCGTGGAAGAACTCGCCGCCCTCCTCGGCCAGCGTCCGCCCGATCGCGCCGCTGACCATGACGGCGGAGAGCGGGATGTAGCCGGAGGTGATGCCCTTCGCCAGGGTCATCATGTCCGGCTCGATGCCGAAGTGCTCGCTGGCGAACAGGTGGCCGGTCCGGCCGAAGCCGGTGATGACCTCGTCGGCGACCAGCAGTACCTCGTGCTTGCGGCAGATCCGCTGGACCTCGGGCCAGTAGCTGTCGGGTGGGATGATGACGCCGCCGGCGCCCTGGATCGGCTCGCCGATGAAGGCCGCCACCTTGTCGGCGCCGATCTCCAGGATCTTGTCCTCGACTTGCTTGGCAGCGCGCCGGCCGAACTCCTCGGGGTCCAGGCCGTCGCCGAAGTCGTACCAGTAGGGCGGGTCGACGTGGTGGAAGCCGGGCAGCGGCAGGCCGAAGCCCTCCTGCATCGGCGTCATGCCGCCGAGCGAGGCCGAGGCCATGGTCGAGCCGTGGTAGGCGTAGGTGCGGCTGACGAACTGCTGCTTCTCGGGCTTGCCGCGCAGCTTCCAGTAGAAGCGCGCGAGCCGCACCACGGTGTCGTTCGATTCCGAGCCGGAGGAACCGTAGAACACCATGTCGAGGCCGGCGGGCGTGATCTCGGCCAGCTTTTCGGCCAGCTCGACCGGCGGCGGCGTCGCCGTCTTGAAGAAGGTGTTGTAGTAGGGCAGCTCCAGCATCTGCTCGTAGGCCGCCTCGGCGAGCTCCTTGCGGCCATAGCCGACGTTGACGCACCACAGGCCGGCCATGCCGTCGAGCAGGCGCGCGCCCTCGGAGTCGTTCAGCCAGACGCCCTCGGCCCGGGTGATGATCCGGGCGCCGGCCTCGGATCCCTTGAGCTGCTTGTAGTCGGTGAAGGGGCTGAGCTGGTGCTTGCGGTCGGCTTCGCGCCACCAGGCGGTCGTGTTGCGGGCGGGCTTGTCGCGGGTGGGCATGTCGCGGGCGGGCGTTCCGCCGTTCGGGGTCGGCATCGGGAGATCCTTTCGTGGCGTGACGAGCGGGCTGGGGCCGTCGCGACGCCGCTAGGGGTTGTAGCCGATGCGCGCGCAGAGGATCAGTAGCTCGGCCTGCCGCGTGCGCGGCGGACGCCGGGGCGCGGAGGCGGGCGATGCCAGGCGGAGGCTGTCGGTGCGGAACTGCATGGCGGCCAGGATAGCCGCTGGCGTCCTCGCGGCCAAGGACGCCGGCTGGCCAAGGGGCGGCTAGGGGGAACGGGCGTGGAGGCGGCTGCGTTGCCGAGGCGCCGAACCCCTGGACGCCCACCGCAGGCGGTGGCCACCCCCGACGACCGGAGAAGGCGATGCTGAGCTGGCTGGCCGATCACACGGATCCTCTCAACCTGCTGGTCAACGTCGGCATGCTGCTGGTCTGGCTGTTCTATTTCGAGCTGCTGCTGTCGAACTACCGCAACCAGAAGCGCCCCAAGATCCTGGTCAACCGCGGCGCCGGCACCGGCTGGGAGAGCCACTGCCTGATCACCAACATGAGCGAGAAGGTCGTCTACGTCTCCGCAGTGATCGTACGGGTCGGCGTCGGCGAGCGGCACTGGCAGTCGGTCATAACCGACCGCCGCGGCCTCGAGGACGACAGCTCCGCTGCCAGCAACCGAGAGCGCATCGGCCAGGGCCCGCTCGGCGCCGGGGAGATGATCGACCTGGGCAGCATCCGCCAGCTCATCGAGCTCGCGGCCCCCAGCGAAGGCGACGAGCATCCGGACCTCGACCCGGCCCGGATCGACAGCGTCGAGATCAAGATCGCGGCGCTCTACGACTCCGAGGACATCGTCATCGGCGCCAGCCGGTCCTTCGAGGTCCTCGACGACGGGCGGCTCCGCCCGGATGAGGTCTACACGCGGCAGATCCGGCGGCGCCGCGAGCGCAAGGCGCTGGCCGACGATGTCCTGGGCCAGCTGACGAACTGACGGATCACCGGCGGGCAGCAGCACGACCCGGGCTTCGGGCCCGGAGCGCGGCCAGGAAGTCGCCGGCCTCAGCCCTGCGCTCGCTTGTGCCGGGCTTCGTAGACCTTGACCATCAGGTTGCCGGCGGAGCCGACCAGCATGAGTCCGGCGCCGACGATGAACAGCCAGACGCCCCAGGTCTTGAGCGGCTCGAATCGCGGAAGGAACAGGATGCTGCCTGCGAAAAAGGCGGCGTTGCCGATCAGGCCGATCGCGGTGTGGATCCAGCCATAGTCCTGGACGAGCGTCTCGATGGAATTTGCCATGGCGGCCTTCTCCTCTGGCAAGGGGCGGCGTGAACGCCCGTACCTGCTCCAGCCCGAGCGGCTACGCGCCGTGGGGCGCGCTGCCTACGGCGGAGCAAGGAGGAGGGGGCGGCGCCTGGGGCATCCCTTGCAGAAAAACCCCGGCACCGCCGCCGGTTCCAGCGGCGGTCGGAAGAGGCGTTCGGAAGAGGCGGCCGGAGCAGCGCCCTGTAGAACTCGGCCCTAGGCCCGCAGCGCGGCCAGGAAGCCGTCGATCTCGCCGCTCAGGTCACCGAAGCCGGCCGACAGCTCGGAGGAGATGCCGGCAAGGGACTTGGCCGCCCCGTCGGTCCCGGCCATCGCCTGGTCGAGCCCCGCGACAATCTCGGCGACGCGCCGGCTGTCGCTCGACAGGCTGCGGATCCGCTCCATGATCTCGCCGGTCGACTCGGCCTGGCTGTCGGCGATGGCCTGCCGGTCCACCGATCCGGCGCGGCAGCGTCTACCAGCTGCCGGTGTTCGGCATCGAGGCCCAGGGCTCGGCCGGCGCCAGCGCCTCGCCGTCCTGGAGGAACTCGAGCGAGATGCCGTCCGGCGAACGGACGAAGGCCATGCGGCCGTCGCGCGGCGGGCGCAGGATCGTCACGCCGGCGTCCATCATCTTCTGGCAGAGCGCGTAGATGTCCTTCACCCGGTAGGCCAGGTGGCCGAAGTTGCGCCCGCCGCTGTACTCCTCCGGATCCCAGTTGTAGGTCAGCTCGATCTCGGGCGAGCGCAGCTCCTTGGCCTTCTCGGCGTCCTCGGAGGCGGCCAGAAAGACCAGCGTGAAACGGCCCTTCTCGTTGTCCATGCGTCGGGTCTCGACGAAGCCGACTTTGTTGCAGAAGAAGTCCAGCGAGGCCTCGAGGTCGCTGACGCGGATCATGGTGTGCAGGTAGCGCAAAGGTCGTCCCCTTTTTCCGTTCGTCAGACGTTTAGCAGCAGGTGCTCGCGCTCCCAGGAGGAGATCACCTCCTGGTAGGCGTTGAGCTCGGCGTCCTTGACCGCCTCGACGGCGTCGATGAAGGTCTCGCCGAGCACCTCCTTGAGCGGCCGCGAGGAGGTGAAGCGGTTGAGCGCGTCGTAGAGCGTGCGCGGCAGCGTGTGCGCCAGCCGGTAGGCCGAGCCGACGATCGGCTGGCGCGGCTTCAGGCGCTGGGTCATGCCGAGGTAGCCGCAGGCCAGGGTGCCGGCCAGCGCCAGGTAGGGGTTGGCGTCGGCGCCGGCGACCCGGTTCTCGACGCGGCGCCCGGCGGGCCCGGAGCGCGGCACGCGCAGCCCGACGGTGCGGTTGTCGTAGCCCCAGTGGGTGTTGATCGGCGCGTCGGTGTTCGGCATCAGCCGGCGGTAGGAGTTCACGTTCGGCGCGAACAGCGGCATCGCCGCCGGCAGGTAGCGCTGCAGGCCGGCGACGTAGCTCAGGAACAGGCTGGTGTCCTTGCCCGCGCGCGGCGTGGCGAAAAGGTTGCGCCGTGTCTGCGGGTCGACCAGCGACTGGTGGACGTGCATGGAGCTCCCCGGCTCGCCCTGCATCGGCTTGGCCATGAAGGTGGCGTAGACCTTGTGCCGCAGGCCGGCCTCGCGGACCGTGCGCTTGAACAGGAAGGCCTGGTCGGCCTGGGCCAGCGCCTCGCCGTGATTGAAGTTCATCTCCATCTGGGCGGCGCCGGCCTCGTGGGCCAGGGTGTCGATGTCGATGTTCTGGGCCTCGCAGAAGTCGTAGACCTCCTCGAACATCGGGTCGAACTCGTTGACGGCGTCGACGCCGTAGGCTTGGCGGCTGGTCTCGCGCCGGCCCGAGCGTCCGATCGGCGGGCGCAGCGGATAGTCGGCGTCCTCGTTGATCTCGACCAGGTAGAACTCCAGCTCGGCGGCCACGATCGGGACCCAGTTCTTCGCCTCGAACAGCGAGACGACGCGCTTGAGCACGTGGCGCGAGGCGAAGGGGACGGGCGAGCCGTCGAAGTAGTAGGGGTCGCAGATCACCTGCGCCGTCGGCTCGGTGTACCAGGGCACGACGCGCACGGTCTCGACGTCGGGGACCAGGTAGACGTCGCTGGTCGCCGGGTCGGTGACCTTGTCGTCCTCGGGATAGCTGCCGTTGACGGTCTGGACGAAGATCGATTCCGGGATGCGCAGCGCGTTGCCGTCGAGCTGCTTCAGGAACTTGTGCGCCGGCAGGATCTTGCCGCGCGCGATGCCGGCCATGTCCGGCACCAGGCACTCGACCTCCTCGATGCGATGCTCTTTGAGAAATTCTGCTATGGAAGACATGCTATGAACTCTTCATCCGTGGCTGGCGGGCCGCGAATTCCCGCGTCGGCCGCCCCGCCTGAGCTACACCCGCCCCCTGCCGGGTGGCAAGAGAACCCTCCCCGCCACGCCAACGCGAGAAGCCATGCCGCCCGCGCCGCACGTCGAATCCTACTACGCCGCGACCGCCAATCCGGCGCCCGAGCGGCCGGCCCTGGCCGGCGAGGTCTCCTGCGACGTCTGCGTCGTCGGCGGCGGCTTCACCGGCCTGTCGACCGCGCTCGAGCTCGCCGAGCGGGGCTACTCCGTGGTGCTGCTCGAGGCCCGGCGCATCGGCTGGGGCGCCTCGGGGCGCAACGGCGGCCAGGTCTGCTCGGCCTTCTCCTCGCCGATGGACAAGCTCGCCGGCTGGGTCGGCAAGGACGACGCGCGCAAGCTCTTCGAGCTGACCGAGGAATCGAAGCGCCTGCTCGCCGAGCGGGTCGAGCGGCATGCCATCGATTGCGACCTGACCTGGGGCTACTTCAACGCCGCCGACCGCCGGCGTGAGCTGGACGACTGCCGGGACTGGGCGGAGGAGTGGTCGCGCGACTACGGCTACGACAAGCTGACCCTGGTCGAGACGCCGGAGGAGGCGCGCCGCCACGTCGACTCCCCCGCGGTCATCGGCGGCCTGGCAGACGCCGGCGCCGGCCACCTGCATCCGCTCAACTACTGCCTGGGCCTGGCGGCGGCGGCCGAGGCCGCGGGCGCGAGGCTGCACGAGGACTCGACCGTCACCCGCATCCTGCAGGGCGCCGAGCCGGCGGTCGAGACCGCCGGCGGCAGGGTCCGCGCGAAGTTCGTCGTGCTCGCCTGCAACGCCTATCTCGGCGGCCTGATGCCGGAGATCCGCGGCAAGATCATGCCCGTCGGTACCTATATCGGCGCGACGGAGCCGCTCGGCGAGAACCGGGCGAAGAGCCTGATCCCGGGCAACGAGGCGATCTGCGACCTGAAGTTCGTGCTGAACTACTACCGCCTGTCGAAGGACCAGCGGCTCCTGTTCGGCGGCCGGGTCAGCTATTCCGGGGTCACGGCGCCGAACCTGCCGCAGGCGATGGGCCGCAAGATGCGGCAGGTCTTCCCGCAGCTCGACAATGTGGCCTTCGAGTTCACCTGGGGCGGCTATGTCGCCATCACCATGGAGCGTTCGCCCCACTTCGGACGGGTCGGCGCCAACCTCTACTTCGCCCAGGGCTACTCGGGCAACGGCGTGGCGATGAGCGCGATCGCCGGGCGCGTGCTGGCCGAGGCGATCTCGGGCCAGGCCGAGCGCTTCGACCTCTTCGCCCGCCTGCCGCACACCAGCTTCCCGGGCGGCCGGCTGCTGCGCACCCCGACCCTGGCCCTGGCCATGCTCTGGTACCGCCTGCGCGACCTGAGGCCTTAGGCGCCCCCCTTCCGCAGAGCTGGCGCAGGCGATGCGGCACGCGCCCGCATCGCAAGCCCGCCGCGGCTGGAACCGGTGGCCGGGCGCTCCGTTACGTTCGCATGAGCGAATGGGAGCGGGAGCATGTTCTTCGAACGGATCAAGACCCCTGGCATCGCCCACGTCGCCTATCTTCTCGCGGAGGACGGCAAGGCGGCGGTCGTCGACCCTGGGCGCGACGTCGGGCGTTACCTGCAGCTGGTGCAGGACAACGGGTTGCGCCTCAGGTGGATCATCGAGACCCACCGCCAGGAGGATTTCGAGATGGGCGGCGCGGCCTTGCGCGAGCTTACCGGCGCGGAGATCGTCGCCGCCGATCATGAGATCACCGCCCACGCCGACCGGCCGTTGCGCGACGGCGAGACGCTGGAGCTTGCCGAGGGGCTGAGCTTGCGCGGCCTGCACACGCCCGGTCACACGCCCGAGAGCATGTCTTACGCCGTGACCCTGGCGGCGGCGCCGGACACGCCGTGGGCCGTCTTCACCGGCGACGCCCTGTTCATCGGCGACACCGGCCGCACCGACCTGACCGACGCCGGCAAGACCGGCGAGCACGCCGGGCTGCTCTACGACCAGGTGCACGAGAAGATCCTCCCGCTCGGCGAGCAGGCGCTGGTGCTGCCGGCGCACGGCGCCGGCTCGGCCTGCGGCGGCAATGTCGCCGACCGTGACCACTCGACCATCGGCATCGAGCGCGCGAGCAACGCCGTGGCGACGAAGAGCCGCGACGCCTTCGTCCGCCACAAGTGCCAGGAGCGGATGGCGCGGCCGCCCTATTTCCGGCTGATGGAGAAGGTCAACCTCGGCGCGGGGCGGCCGTTCGCAGACGCCGCGCCGGTGCCCTGGCTGAAGCCGCGGGAGTTCGAGCGGCGCTGCGGCGAGGGCATCGTCATCGACACCCGCGAGGTCGAGGCCTTCGCCGGTGGCCACGTCGGTGGCGCCTACAGCGTCTGGCTCTCCGGCATGGGCCGCTACGGCGGCTGGATCGCCGAGGAGGGGACGCCGATATACCTCATTGTCGACGGCCCGGCGGCGCTCCGGGAGGCGCGGCTGTCGCTCGCCCGCATCGGCTTCGACAACGTTGCCGGGGCGCTCGCCGGCGGCTTCGAGTCCTGGCGTGATGCGGGGCTGCCGATCGAGACGAGCGGCACGCTCGCGCCGCGCCGGGCCGCCGAGGACCGCGACCGGCTGCAGGTGCTCGACGTGCGCGAGATCTCCGAGTACGAGGAGGGTCACATTCCGGGCGCGCGGCACTGCCACGTCGGTCATCTCGATGGCGCGCTCGACGAGCTCGGCCTCGACCCGGAACGGCCGGTGGTGTCGACCTGCAGCGTCGGCCACCGCGGTAGCCTCGGCGCCAGTATCTTGGCGCGCCACGGCTACCGCGCGGTCAACCTGCTCGGCGGCATGACCGCTTGGCAGGCGCTCGGCCTGCCGACGGAAGAGGGCGAGCCGACGCAGCGGGCCGCGGCCCAGTGAGCCCGGCAGTGAATCCCGCCCGCCTCGCCGCAACCCTCGCCGGCCTCGGCGTCGCCCTGGCGGCGGGACCGGCACTCGCCCAGGAGCCGGCGCCGCAGACCGGCTCGGCCTGGTCGCCCTACCTCGCGGGCGCGCTCATCGGCCTGCTGTCGATGGTCACCTTCTACGTCTCGGACAAGCCGCTCGGCGCCTCGAGCAGCTACGCCAAGGTCGGCGGCAGGCTCGTCCAGCTGGTCTCTCCGGGGGCGCTCGGACGGCTGCCCTACTTCCGCGAAAACCCGCCCAAGATCGACTGGGAGGTGATGCTGGTGCTGGGCGTCGTCGTCGGCGCCTTCGCCGCCGCCTGGACCGGCGGGGAGCTGACCGGCCAGTGGGTGCAGCCGATGTGGGAGCAGCGCTTCGGCGACACGCCCTGGCTCCGCG
This sequence comes from Tistlia sp., assembly GCF_040905785.1. Lineage (NCBI taxonomy): Bacteria > Pseudomonadati > Pseudomonadota > Alphaproteobacteria > Rhodospirillales > Rhodovibrionaceae > Tistlia > Tistlia sp. The sequence continues at coordinate 7,928 of NZ_JBBDQW010000057.1, read as the reverse complement.
GCCTGGTCGCGGTCGCCGGCGGCATCCTGATGTCCTTCGGCGCGCGGCTCGCCGGCGGCTGCACCAGCGGCCACGGCATCAGCGGCGCGCTGCAGCTCTCGGTCGGCTCCTGGGTAGCGCTGGCCTGCTTCTTCCTCGGCGGCGTCCCGGTGGCGTTGCTGCTCTATCGGCTGTGAGGCGACGATGCGGAGACAGCTCCTCCTAGGCCTCATCTTCGGCTTCTGCTTCGGCTTCCTGCTGCAGAAGGGCGGGGTCGCCAAGTTCGACGTGCTGATCGGACAGTTGCTCCTGGAGGACTTCACGGTGCTCAAGGTCATGCTGACGGCGGTGCTGGTCGGCATGATCGGCGTCTGGACGCTGCACGGCCTCGGCCTCGTCCAGCTGCACGTCAAGCCGACCCGCTACGCCGCCAACGTCGTCGGCGGGCTCGTCTTCGGCGCCGGTTTCGCGCTCGCCGCCTACTGTCCCGGGACCGGTGCGGCGGCGCTCGGCCAGGGCAACTTCGACGCACTAGCGGTGATGCTCGGAATGGTCCTCGGCGCCTTTGTCTTCGCCGCGTTGCCGGGCCTCACGGGGCGGCTCTCCCGGCGCGGCGATCGCGGCCAACTGACCTGGCCGGCGCTGCTGCACCTGCGCACCGCCCCGTTCATCGCCGGCTTCGCCGTCCTGCTCGTGCTGGTCCTTGCTGGCGTGGAAGGATTCCTGCCGCGCTGACCCGGATTTTCTCGTCCTGGAAGGGGCGCCGGCATGGAGGAGTTCCTGCACCCCATCATTGGAGCCGACGCCGACACCATCCTGTGGTGGCAGATGGTCGTGCGCGGCCTCCTGATCTTCGCCTACGGGCTCGCGCTGGTGCGGCTGGCGCCGATCCGCTCCTTCGCCCGCACGGGCGCCTTCGACATCGTCCTGGTCGTCATCCTCGGCTCGATCCTCAGCCGCGCCCTGACCGCCAACGCCCAGTTCCTGCCCACACTCGCCACAGCGACGGCGCTCGTGTTGTTCCACGCCCTGCTGGCTTGGCTCTCCGTCCATTCGCGCCGTTTCGGGTTCCTGGTGAAGGGCGAGCCGATCCGGCTGGTCCGCGACGGCCGGGTCGACGAGCGCGCCATGCGCCGGGCGGTGATGAACAAGGGAGACCTCGAGCTCGCCCTGCGCTCGAACGGCGTCGCCGACGCGCGCGAGGTGGAAGCCGTCTATCTCGAGCGCAACGGCAAGATCACGGTGCTCGCCCGGAACACCGGGGGCGATTGAAGCTGAAGAGCCGGCCCGGCCTGGTGGGCGAGACGCCTGGCGCGGTCGGGTCGCTAGCGTCCGGACCCAATTGAGCCAGTAGGCGATGGTGGCAGCGATGAGAGCGGCGCCGAGGAAGTTGCGAGCGAGCCTGTCGTATCGCGTGGCGATGCGCCGCCAGTCCTTGAGCCGGCACCACATCCGCTCGACGAGGTTTCGGGCGCGGTAGGCTTCGATGTCATAGGGGATCCGAGCTTTGCGCCCGCGACCGCAACATAGGCGAGATCCCGCTGATTATCCGACGCTCCTCAACGCGGCGTGCGCCGAGTCGGCCCCGCGGGAGCAACGGCTCACTGCGAGCCCATTCCGCGTCGCTCGGCCGATGAAGACCCGCCATCCAAACCTCCACCGCATTGGAAGCTTGAATCGCGAAACCGCCCAGCGCCGGAATCCCCTTACTGAGTACGGACCCTGGGCGGAGCGCTCCCCCTACTGGTGGCCATGGCCTTCGCCGTGGCCGGCCGGCCGGAAGCCGATCGCCTCGACCGCGATGTCGACCGACAGCGTGCCGGCCTTCTCGAATGTCAGGGTCATGGGAAAGCGGGCGCCCTGCTCGAGCGGCGCCGCCAGGCCCATCAGCATGACGTGCAGGCCCCCGGGAGCGAGCGCCACGGTGGCGCCGGCCGGCAGCTCGATGCCGCCCTCGACCTGGCGCATCTTCATCACGCCGTTCTCCTCGAGGTGGGTGTGCAGCTCGGCCCGCTTCGAGGCCGGGGTCGCCACCGCGATCAGCCGGTCGGGTTCGGTGCCCAGGTTCTCGATGGTCATGTAGGCGGCACCGCTCGCGGCGGCGCCGGCGCTGGCGCGCGCCCAGGGGTGGCCGACCCGCAACTCCGCGACCTCGTGGTCGTGGGCCTGGGCGACGGCGACCAGGGCGATGAGCAGCGCGACGAGGGCGCCGGCGACGTGGATCAGATTGATTGGGATCAGGTTGATGCGAAACGTGCGGAGCGACATGGCGGGGCTGTCCTGTCTCGCGGTCTCGAGGAACCCGTGCGGCGGGGAGGCGGCGGCGTCACTGCCGGCGCGGCTGATGGCGCCGGAGGCTTCGGCGGGTGGCGCGCCGGTCGGGGCGGGAGGGTGCTGGCGGGTCATGACCGCGAGGCTGCCCCCCGACGGCCGCGCCGGCAACGGCGAGAATCGCCGCAGGTGCAAAGGGTCGCGGCCGACCGGGAAGGAAGCCCGGACCTAGAGGCCGAGCGCCTCCTGCGGCGGCCGGTAGGGCAGGCCGTGGACCTCGGCGACCGCCTTGCAGGTGATCTCGCCGCGCGCGACGTTGAGGCCGGCCATCAGGTGCGGGTCGTCGGCCAGGGCCTTGCGGTAGCCCTTGTCGGCGAGCGCCAGGGTGAAGGGCAGGGTCGCGTTGTTGAGCGCCTGGGTCGAGGTCCGCGCGACCGCGCCGGGCATGTTGGCGACGCAGTAGTGCACGACCTCGTCGACCCGGTAGGTCGGGTTGTCGTGGGTCGTCGCCTTCGAGGTCTCGAAGCAGCCGCCCTGGTCGATCGCGATGTCGACCAGCACCGAGCCCGGCTTCATGGCGGCGACCATCTCGCGGGTCACCAGCTTCGGCGCCTCGGCGCCCGGCACCAGCACGGCGCCGATCACCAGGTCGGCGGCGAGCACGTGCTCCTCGATCGCGTCGACCGTCGAGAAGATCGTGTTGAGCATGGCGCCGAACTGCAGGTCGAGCTCGTAGAGCCGGTGCAGGTTCTTGTCGATGACCGTGACGTGGGCCTCCAGGCCCATGGCCATGCGGGTGGCGTTCGTGCCGGCGACGCCGCCGCCGAGCACCACGACCTTGGCCGCCGCGACGCCCGGCACGCCGCCCAGCAGCATGCCGGAGCCGCCCTGCTCCTTCTCCAGGCAGTGGGCGCCGACCTGGATCGACATGCGCCCGGCGACCTCGCTCATCGGCGCCAGCAGGGGCAGGCGGCCGAGCCGGTCGGTGACCGTCTCGTAGGCGATGGCGATGCAGCCCGACTTCACCAGGCCCTCGGTCTGCGGCAGGTCCGGCGCCAGGTGCAGGTAGGTGAACAGCAGCTGGCCCTCGCGCAGCATGGCGATCTCGCCGGCCTGCGGCTCCTTGACCTTGACGATCATCTCGGCGCGCTCGAAGACCGTCGCGGCGTCGGGCGCGATTTCGGCGCCGGCCGCCCGGTAGGCCTCGTCCGAGAAACCGATGCCGAGCCCGGCCGCGGTCTCGACGGTCACCCCGTGGCCGTGGTGGACCAGCTCGCGCACCGACGAGGGTGTCAGCCCGACCCGGAACTCCTTCGCCTTGATTTCCCTCGGCACGCCGACATGCATGGCCGCCTCCTCCCGCTCTGGTTTTCCGACGCTTGCTCAGTCGAGCGACTGCAGCACGTCGCGGACCGTCTCGAACAGACGGTCGATCTCCGGCTTCTCGATGATCAGCGGCGGCGAGAGCGCGATGATGTCGGCCGTGACGCGGATCAGCACCCCGGCCTCGAAGGCCTTGCGGAAGGCCTCGTAGCCGCGCGCCCCGACCTTGCCCGGCCGCGACTCCAGCTCGATGCCGGCGATCAGGCCGATGTTGCGCAGGTCGATGACGTGGCGCGCGCCCTTCAGGCCGTGCACCGCCTCTTCCCAGTAGGGCGCCAGGTCGGCGGCGCGCTGGAACAGCTGCTCGTCCTGGTAGAGGCCGAGCGTCGCGAGGCCGGCGGCGGCGGCGACCGGATGGCCGCTGTAGGTGTAGCCGTGGAACAGCTCGATGGTCTGGCCGGTCTCGTCGGCCCAGGTCTCGAAGGCCTCGTAGATGCCCTTCCGGCAGATCACCGCGCCCATCGGGATGACGCCGTTGGTCAGGCCCTTGGCGCAGGTGATGAGGTCGGGCTGGACGCCGAAGTGCTCGGTCGCGAAGGAGGAGCCGAGCCGCCCGAAGCCGGTGATCACCTCGTCGAAGATCAGCAGGATGCCGTGCTTGTCGCAGATGTCGCGCAGGCGCTGCAGGTAGCCCTTGGGCGGAATCAGCACGCCGGTCGAGCCGGCGACCGGCTCGACGATGACGGCGGCGATGGTCGAGGGGTCGTGCAGCGCGCAGAGCCGCTCCAGCTCGTCGGCGAACTCGGCGCCGTGCTCCGGCTGGCCGCGGCTGTAGGCGTTGCGCTCCAGGTCGTGTGTCGAGCGGATGTGGTCGACGCCATTCAGCAGCGGCCCGAAGAACATGCGGTTCTTGACGATGCCGCCGACCGAGATGCCGCCGAAGCCGACGCCGTGGTAGCCGCGCTCGCGGCCGATCAGCCGGGTGCGGGCGGCGTCGCCGCGGACACGGTGGTAGGCCAGCGCGATCTTCAGCGCGCTGTCGACCGCCTCGGAGCCCGAGTTGCAGAAGGTGACGTGGTCGAAGTCGCCCGGCACCATCGAGGTCAGCCGGTTGGCGAGCTCGAAGGGCAGGGGGTGGCCGAGCTGGAAGGTCGGCGCGAAGTCGAGGTGCTCGACCGTCTCCTGCACCGCGCGCACGATCGGCTCGCGCCGGTGGCCGGCGTTGCAGCACCACAGGCCGGCGGTGCCGTCGAGCACCTGCTTGCCCTCCACCGTGGTGTAGTACATGCCCTTGGCCGAGGCCAGCAGCAGCGGCTCCTTCTTGAACGCCCGGTTCCAGGTGAAGGGCATCCAGAAGGGTTCGAGATTGTTGGGCGCGGCGTCGGCGTTGACGGGCAGGGCGGAGCCGTCCATGGGGCACCTCTCGGGGCGAGCGGAGATCGCGGTTGATGATCGCCGCAGCATAGGTGCGATCAAGAAAATTGACAATCGCTGAGGCCCAGACTGGCATGGTGGAACCGGCTTGGCCTTTTTGTCTATTATCCTGGGCGAACTGAGCGGGATGACATGGACGGCGACCGGCCTTTCGACCTCGGCCAGCAGCTGCGCGCCCTGCGCGAGCAGCAGAACCTGTCGCAGCGCGCCCTGGCCAGGCGCGCCGGGGTCTCGCACGGCGTCGTCTCCCTGATCGAGCAGAACAAGACCAGCCCTTCGGTCGGGCTCCTGAAGAAGATCCTGGACGGCGTGCCGATCAGCCTGGCGCGCTTCTTCGAGGGGCCGGCGGGCGGGCGCGAGCCGGTCTATTTCGCCGCCGGGGAGCTTGCCGAGATCGCCGGCGGCCGGATCAGCTACCGCCAGGTCGGCCGCGACCTTTCGGGCAAGAGCCTGCAGATCCTCCACGAGCGCTACGCGCCGGGTGCCGATACTGGCGAGGCGATGCTGAGCCACGCCGCCGAGGAGGGCGGGGTCGTCGTGCGCGGATGCCTCGAGGTCACGGTCGGCGGCTTGCGCCGCGTTCTCGCCGCCGGCGACGCCTACTACTTCGACAGTCGCCAGCCGCATCGCTTTCGCAATGTCGGAACCGAGGAAGCGGAGGTCGTCTCTGCCTGCACGCCTCCGAGCTTCTGAGCGTCCCTTCCGAACTTTCGCTCCGGCGGTCAGGCCCGCGTCAGATGAAAGGTGGGGTTGCGTCAGATGAAAGGTGGGGTTGCGTCCAAAAGTCAACTTTTGATGGGTCGTCTTCGCACGAACTTTTGCTCGCAAAAGGAGCATAAAACGACCCTAGGACGAGCGACGCCTCGACTCCTTGGCGACCTCCGGCTGTAAAACGTCTGAGGTGTTTTCGATCTGCTTGACAGGGGGGCGGCGTTCGCGCACGCCCAATCCGAAAGCGTAAACAGTGTATCCTTGAGGGTCACCGGCAAAAGGGGACCGCGGCGTCGCTTAGCGGGTACGAGAACAGGCCGGGGTACGAGGAATGGGGATGCGTGACGAACTTGACGCCGAGATCGGGCGGCGGCTGCGTGAGGCGAGGATTGTGCGGGGGATGAGTCAGACGGAGCTCGGCGACGCGCTCGGCATCACCTTCCAGCAGATACAGAAGTACGAGAAGGGCCTGAACCGCATCGGCAGCGGCAGGCTGTTCAAGATCAGCCGGATCCTGCAGCTGCCGGTGACCTACTTCTACGACGGTCTGGAGGAGGCGGCCAAGCCGCAGGGGCAGCCGCTCGAGGCCGACGAGGCGCTCGCCACCAAGACGATCCGCATCGCCCGCATGCTCAACGAGCTGCCGGACGGCGAGATCAAGGAGAGCGTCTTCAAGCTGATCCGCTCCTTCGCGCGCGCCGGCTAAGTGCTCTCAGTCCGCCTGCGGCGGCCGCGCCAGGCCGCGCCGGGCGCAGAGCTCGTAGAGCGCGACCGCGGCGGCGTTGGAGACGTTGAGGTCGCGCAGGGGCCCGGTCACCGGCAGGCGCACCAGCAGGTCGCAGCGCTCGCGAGTCAGGCGCCGCAGGCCCGGCCCCTCGGCGCCGAGGCACAGCAGCAGGCGGTCGGGCAGCGCCGCCCCGGCCAGATCCTCGTGCGCCTCGCCGGCCAGGCCGATCGCCCAGAATCCGTGCTGCTTGGCGGTCTCGATCGCCGCCGCGAGATTGCCGGCCTGGACGTAGGGCACGACCTCCAGGCCGCCCGAGGCCGCCTTGGCGAGCGCGCCGGTTTCGGCCGCGGCGTGGCGGTCCGGCGCGATCAGCCCGATCGCGCCGAAGGCCGCCGCCGAGCGCAGGATCGCGCCGACGTTGCGCGGATCGGTGACCTGGTCGAGCGCGAGCAGCAGGGCCGGCCCCTCGGCGTGGCGGCGCAGCAGCGTCAGCAGGTCGGGCTGGGCCAGCGGCGCGACCTGCAGGGCCAGGCCCTGATGCACCGCCTCCTCGCCGAGCAGCGCCTCCAGCGCGCTCCGCTCGACGATCTCCGGCTGCAGCCCGGCGCGCGCGGCCAGGGCCGGACGCAGCAGCGCCTCCTCGCGCTTCGACGCCTCGGCGGTCAGCAGCAGGCGGTGACAGGCGCGCCGCGGGTTGGCGAGCGCGGCCGCTACGCTGTGGACGCCGTGCAGCCAGAGGCCGCGGACGGCGGGGCCCGCCGGGGCCCCCCCCGGCCCGCCCCGCACCGGCCTGCCAGAGTCCGGCGCGCGCGACTCCGCCGCACGCGGCTCGGGCCCGCGCGCCTCGGGGTGGCGCGGCGCTGGCCTGCCGCGGCGGGACTTGCCGGTGTCGTGCTTGCGCTTGGTCATGGTGGGGCGTACTATTGGCCCACAAGCAGGGTGCCTAACAAGGCCCACGTCCGCTGCTTTCGAGATGGCGGATGTTGGGTCTTGTCTTGCGTTTAGCGGTTGACACCGGGAGCCATATCACCATAGTTCGCGGTCCTCGCTCGCAGGGGCCGCCGGAGGGGTGCCCGAGTGGTTAAAGGGGACGGACTGTAAATCCGTTGGCTATGCCTACGTTGGTTCAAATCCAACCCCCTCCACCACCCCTGAGACGCTGGGGACGAGAACCCGCTCTCCGCGAGGAGCGGTTTGCTGCTGAGGTGTCGGACGAAAGCGAATTCGCGCTCGCGGGTGTAGCTCAATGGTAGAGCCCCAGCCTTCCAAGCTGGTCATGCGGGTTCGATTCCCGCCACCCGCTCCAGCGCAGCGGGGCGCCGGCCGGCGGGGCGGCGTTGCGAAGGTCGGGTCACGCGGCGCCGGCGGGAGAGCCCCAGGGCGCGTGTGACGTCAATTTTGGCGGTCGAGAGCAGGATCGAAGAAAAGCGATGGCGAAGGCGAAGTTTGAGCGGACGAAGCCGCACTGCAACATCGGGACGAT
>NZ_JBBDQW010000056.1:0-28644 GCF_040905785.1 Tistlia sp. | reverse complement strand
TCGAATCGACGACCTCCTGGGCCTACGTCGGCGCCGGCCTGCGCATCCAGCTCGACCTGCTCGGCCCCGAGCACTCCATGGAGTTCTCGTCGCTCTCGAACGGCCTCAAGGTGTTCATGTCGCGGGCCATCGCCGGCGACGCCCGCGAGGACCTGGTCGAGAAGCAGAACTCCGAGCAGGGGCTGATGCCGGTGGTCGAGGACGAGGCCGGGATCTACGGCTACACCGACGAGAACCGCCACATGGTCACCTGCTTCCGCAAGGGCGTGACGCCGATCGAGACCTTCGCCGACGGCGTCGGCGTGATGGAGCTGCTGATGGCGCTCTACAAGTCGGCCGAGACCGGCCGCACGGTCGAGTTCCGCGATCCCGAGCTCGACAGCTTCTTCCCGGCGGTCGCGCGGCCGGCGTGAAGCTGGCCGGCGTGAAGCTGGAAATCTTCGAGGCGCCGCAGCAGGCGGCCGCGGCCGCGGCAGAGCGCATCGCGGCCTGCGTCCGCGCCAAGCCCGCGGCCGTGCTCGGCCTCGCCACCGGCGCGACGATGGAGGAGGTCTACCGCTCGCTGGTCGCGCGCCTCGAGGCCGAGCGGCTGTCGCTGGGCCAGGTCACGACATTCAACCTCGACGAATACCTCGGCCTCGCCGCGGAGGATCCCGCCTCCTATCGCGCGACCATGAGGCGGCTGCTGTTCGGGCTGAGCGACCTGGACCCGGCACGCACCCACCTGCCGCGCGGCGAGGCCGCCGACCCGCAGGCCGAGGCCTCCCGCTACGAGGCGGCGATCGCGGCCGCCGGGGGGCTCGATCTGCAGCTGCTGGGACTCGGCCGCAACGGTCATGTCGGCTTCAACGAGCCGGGCTCGCCGGCGGACTCGCGGACCCGCGTCGTCCGCCTCTCGGCCACGACCCGGAAGGCCAACCGGAGGCACTTCCCGCCGGGGCGGGCGGTGCCGGAGCGGGCGATCACGCTGGGCATCGCGACGATCCTCGAGGCCCGGTCGCTGCTCCTGGTCGTGACCGGCGCGGCGAAGCGGGCGCCGCTGCGCCGGGTGCTGCAGGGACCGCCGGGCGCGGACTGCCCGGCCTCGCTGCTGCTCGGGCACCACGACCTGACGGTGCTCGCCGACCGCGCCGCCGCGGGAGAGGCAGCCTAGGGCCGATCCGGGACCAGCCGCCGCGGCCGGAACGGCTGGCGCGGCAAGGTCAGGCGGCCGCCGCCACCTCGGGTTTCCGGGGGTCCCGGCTCCGGCCGGTTCTGCTCGTCGGCCTGAGCCTTGTCCCGGACGGCCGCGCGGTCGCCGCTTCGCCCGGCGGCCAGCTCGTCGGCAAGCCAGCGAGCGACCTGCGGCGCGGCGACGCTGGTCCCGTTCAGGGCGACCATCGAGCCGCCCCAGGACCCGGCAGCGAGAGTGCCCCTCTGGACCGGGGAATCGTCGCTGGCCGCCAGCGCCTCCGGGCCGGCGCGGTGCGGAGTCCGCGCGTCGCGCGTCGGCGTGACGGGACCGGCGCCCGATTCCGGGGCCGGCGCGCCGCTGCCCCTGACGTAGCCGCCGACGACGACCGTCTCGCGCCCGGTCGCGAAGGCGTTGAGGGTGCCGGTCCGCTTCACCGGGCAGGGCGGATCCTCCGGCTCGGTCTCGAGCGGCCGGCCGATGCCGTCGAAGCGCCGATAGGCCGGATCCTCGAAATAGCTCTGGCGGCCGCGCAGCGGGTAGCCTGCGAGGCTGTCGTCGCGCTGGATGCGCAGGTGGATCTGCTCCTCCGGCCTCAGCGCCTTGTTGGTGACGGTGATCCGCCAGACGCCCGAGGGGGCCAGCGGCCGGGCGGTCTCGTGCGCCGTCGGCAGCAGGGCGATCATGATCCGGCCGCGCTCGGTCGGCGCGGGGAAGAAGCGGTAGTGGAGCTGGCCGATCGTCGCCCCGTCCCGTGCGACGACGACCGGCGGCCCCGGGGTCGCCTCGACGAGGGCCGTGGCCCGGCCGCAGGGGGAGGTCACCTCGACCTGCACCAGGTCCGGCGGATTGGGCCCACGGTGCGGCAGCCAGATCTCGACGTAGCTGGCGGTCCGGTCGTCCGGCAGCACGTGCCAGCTCAGCGTCCGCGACTGACCTGGCCGGTCGAAGGCGAGCACGGCGTGGCAGCGCGACAGGTGGCCGTTGCCGGCGGGCAGCACGACCCGCACCGGCCGCGGTCCCGCCTGCGAGACCTGGTCGAGCAGCCGCTCGAGCATGTCGGTGCCGTCGTGGGAGCCCGCGAAATTCCCGAAGCTGAAGTTGATCACCAGCGGCAGCATGCCGCCCGCCTGCCGGGCCTTGTCGATCTGCCGGGCCCGCTGCAGGATGTACTCGATGGCGATCGCGAGATCGGGTCCGATCCAGTCGCCGCTGCTGTCCTCGACCACGGTCGCCGGCAGCTGCACCAGGATGAGCGGGTAGTCCTCGTCGTGCGTGCCGGGGGCATGGCCGGCCGCCAGGGCGGCGACGTGGGTGCCGTGGGACCGGCGGAAGGCGGCCGACTTGTGCAGCCCGTCCGAGAAGTCGATCAGCCCGGCGTCCCGGTAGAAGGCCGCTTCGTCGAGCCGGCCGCCATGGCTGTGGCGCTGCAGAAGGGACTCGATCTCGGCGCGATCCAGCTCCCGGCCCCGGTGCCGGTTGGCCGGCGTGCCGTCCTGGATCCAGGCGAACTCGACGCGCGAGCCGTCGCACCGGCGGAAGAGCTCGTGGGCGAAGGCGATGCCGTCGTCGATCACGGCGACGATCGCCCGCGCGGGTCCGCCCGGCATGGCCTTGCCGGGTCCGAAGGAGGCCTCGAAGTTGCGCTGCCGCTTCGGCAGCACCCGGCCGAGGACCACGCGCTCGATCCCGAGCTCCCTCTGGTTGTCCTCATCGAAGACCAGCTCGAAGAAGGGCAGGGTGCCATAGGCGGTGGCGACCTGCCGCTCCTTGGGCAGCGCCGTCTGCTCGGGCTCGATCTCCGGCAGGTGGAACAGGCTCTCGGGGCGAAGGCCCGAGCGTTCGGCCAGGCGTCGGCGGAACTGGTCCAGGCTGATGTCCCGGAGCTCGATCTGCGCGCTCCACCAGCGCGACTCTTCCGGTTCGGGCGGCAGGAAATCCGCCATCTCCACCAGGCGCCAGTAAATCAGCGGATCGACGCTGGCGGGGACCCTGCCCTTGCTCCAGGAGGCTGCCATGGCTGGCCCTCTCCCGCCCCGTCTACCGGTCGCGCCCGCCGGGCGCCTGCCATTCGGCGACCGCCTTCTGCCACAGCCACTGCAGCAGCGGCGAGGCCGCGATCGCGCTGGCCTTGCCCAGGGGCGGCGCGAACCCGGGGTCGAGCGGCTCACCGATCTTGACGTCAAACAGGAGGCGCCAGTCGAAGTCGTCGTCCGCCGGGTAGAGCGTACCGTCGAAGCGTCGGCCCCAGGTGTCGGTCGCGCCGGTGCAACGGGCGACGAGGTAGCGTCCCAGCGTCAGCCCGAGCACGGCGCCCGCGGCACTGTCCACCGGGAAATGACAGCCCGCCACCGTGCGGTTGACGGCGATGCGCGCGGCGAGCCGCATCAGCTGCTCGCCCCAGGCAGGGTCGCCGTAGGACGAGCCGGGCGTCGCCGAGATCACCGCCCACAGCACCCGTGCCAGGGTGAAGGCTTCGGTGGCGTGGCCGCTCGGCAGCGTCCCGTGCGCTGGCGTCTGGATCATCGGCTGGACCTGCGGCGAGAGCTCGTGCGGGCGTGCGCAGGCCAGCGCGTGCTTCAGGCGCATCTCGACCAGGTTCGCCAGGCGCAGGGCGAGCGCCAGCAGCTCCAGCGTGTGCGGCGTGCGGTGGCTGTGCAGGAAGGCGATCGAGGCGAGGAAGGCCGTCGGCGCACCGAGCTGAGCCGTGATCTCCTGGGCCCGATCGGACCGCAGCTGCGCGTAGCTGTGCAGATAGTCCAGTTGTGTGCGGAAGCTCCCCATGGTCGGCCGCTTCATCTCGACCAGGGGAACGAAGTTCGCGGAGGGGGTCGGTGCGGCGGACAACTCCTGGTGCCAGACGGTAACCGATACCTTCCGCCCCTTCGGGCCGGCGCCGGTCGAAGGCGTGAAGGCAAGGCGCGACGAGAGCTCGAACTCGAACAGGCTCGCCCGCACCCAGGGTGCCCAGAACCGCAGGTTGTCGCTGCTCTCCAGCGCCAGCTCCTCGGGGCCCGTCAGGGCCCCCTCCCAGGGGCCGGCGATGCCGTCGCGGGTGGTGATCAGCGCCGAGGAGGTAAGCAGGTCGAAAGCGTCGCCGCCGAAGCCCCCGAAACCCCCGAAGCCGCCGAATCCTCCGAACCCGCCGAAGCCCCCGAACCCGCCAAAACCGCCGAAACCACCGAACCCTCCGAAGCCGCCGGAGGTGGTCTCAGGTCCTGCACCGCTCATCGCTTTCCCTCCTCCCGTTCACCGCTGCCTCGAGCCCAAGCCGCTTGGGGCGGCCGACAGCTGCCTCTCCCCTTCACTCCGGAACACCGACCTCGCGCAACGTCCGGGCGAAGGCTTCTCCGACCGGGTAGGCAGCGCTCGGGGACCCTTCGAGCCAGCCGCGCACGGTCAGCTTCGGCTCCAGTGTCGTCAGGTCGCGCGCGGTCTGGCGCGCCTCGGCCTCCAGGCCCAGGCGCCACTGCGCGACCGCCTTCACCCGCAGGGTCGAGGTGTGGTTCCGGTTGGCGCGCAGCGAGCGCTGCGCCAATTCCAGGGCGCGCCCGTAGTCTTCGGCCGCGATGCAGGCCGAGGCGGAGAGCGAATCGTAGAAGAAGCGGTGCGGGTCGAGCGGCGTCAGAAGCCGCGCGTGCTCCGTCTCCCGTACCGCCTGGCTGCCTTCGCCCCGGAAGGCGTGGAGCGTGCCCAGCAACAGGCGGCCGAGCGGATCGCTCGGGCTGCTCTCCAGGGCGCTGTGGTAGCGCTGCTCCCCGACGTCGAGCTGCTTGAGCAGGTTGGTGTGGACGAAGCCCTCCATCACCAGCGCCAGCGGGTTGTCGGGATCAGTGTCCAGGGCACGGCGGGTGCAGTCCAGGGCCAGGTAGGAGTCCCGGGAGCGTTCGTCGGACCAGCCCTGCTGGACGCGCAGGACGTGCCACCTGGCCATCCAAGCCTGCGGTAGGGGATGGCGCGGCGTGCGCTCGAGCAGGGCTTCCAGCAGGCTCCGCGCCATCAGGAAGTCGTGCGGGGACAGGCGATGCATGAGCTCGATGGCGCTCATCAGCAGCGTGTAGCTCTCCAGCGAAGGGCGCGGCCTGGACTGGGCGCGCTGCACCTCGCGCCGCAGGATCGCCTTGCGGATGTCGGCGACCAGCTGGCTGATCGCGCCCTGTTCCTCCTTGAGGATGTGGTCGAGCCTGTCGGTCAGCCGCTGGACCGAGAGCACGTTGCCGGATCTCACTTCGGCCAGCTCGACGTCCAGGACCACCTTGCGGTCGTCGCTGACGTAGGTGCCGGAGACGACGAAATCGGCGTGCAGCGCCTCGCCCATCCCTTCGAGCGAGGTGCTGCGCGTCCGGAAGACGCGGGTCGAGAGGCGCGAGATGACGTTGAGCTCGTGCGAGCGCGCGAGCGCGACGATGATGTCCTCCGCCAGAACCTCGCCGAGGGCCGCCGGGTCGAGGGTGCGCCGGCGCGGAATGAACGGCACCACCGCGACGGTCGGCAGCAGGTGGGTCTCCTGCAGCAGCGGCCTCAGCCGGGGATGGTGGCCCGGCGGGCGCACGCGGTAGGCCCTGACGGGACGGGAAAGGTGCCTCAGGTAGCAGTCGCCCAGATCCTCGAACTCTGCGTCCAGCTCGCTCGAGAGGGCGTCGCGGACACCGGCCGAGGTGACGATCTCGCCGGGCTCAGCGACGCCCATCAGACGCGCCGCCACGTTGACCCGCCGGCCGTAGAGGTCCGCGTCGCTCTCGACGACGTCGCCCGCGTCGATGCCCATGCGCAGCAGGATCTGCGGCTCGTCCGGCGCGGCGCGGTTGCTCTCGTCGCTCAGCCGCTGGATCGCGAAGGCGGCCGCGACGGCCGCCTCCGGCGTCGGGAACTCGGCGAACAGGCCGTCGCCCAGCGACTTGACCACGCGGCCGCCGTGCTTGGGCACGAGGCCGCCGCTCACCGCGCTGACGAAACCCAGCCAGTGGCGGAGCACCGCCTCCTCGTCCGCGTCGATCAGTCGAACGGATTCGACCCTGTCGACGAAGAGGACGGCACGTGACACTCGATTCAGGCTCGCCACCCCCCACTGGGCGAGCTTGTCGGGAGCGACACCGGACACGGGGGGTGTTCCTCGCAACTCTGGACCGGCACTTCTTGAGCCGGAGATAGACTACAACGCCGCCAAGGCGGAGGCGACAGTATTTCGGCGGCCGGATGCTTGGTTACTGCACCCGGGAGAGATTCCGACAAGTCCTTGGAGATAAACTGCGGGGGGAAATGTCGCGGCGGTTTCAGTCCTCCAGCATCGGCAGCTTCAGCCCGTTCTCGCGGGCGCACTCGACGGCCAGCTCGTAGCCGGCGTCGGCATGGCGCATGACGCCGCTCGCCGGATCGTTCCACAGCACCCGCTCCAGGCGCCTGGCCGCGGCCTCGCTGCCGTCGGCGACCACGACCATGCCGGCATGCTGGGAATAGCCGATGCCGACGCCGCCGCCGTGGTGGATCGACACCCAGGTAGCGCCCGAGGCGCAGTTCAGCAGGGCGTTGAGCAGCGGCCAGTCCGCGATCGCGTCGGAGCCGTCCTTCATCGCCTCGGTCTCGCGGTTCGGGCTGGCGACCGAGCCGGAGTCCAGGTGGTCGCGGCCGATCACGATCGGCGCCTTCAGTTCGCCGCTGGCGACCATCTCGTTGAAGGCCAGGCCCAGGCGGTGGCGCTGGCCGAGGCCGACCCAGCAGATGCGCGCCGGCAGGCCCTGGAACTTGATCCGCTTCTGGGCCATGTCGAGCCAGTTGTGCAGGTGCGGATCGTCGGGGATCAGCTCCTTGACCTTGGCGTCGGTGCGGCGGATGTCCTCCGGGTCTCCGGACAGCGCGGCCCAGCGGAAGGGCCCGATGCCTCGGCAGAACAGCGGCCGGATGTAGGCCGGCACGAAGCCGGGGAACTCGAAGGCGCCCTCCAGGCCGCTCTCCTGCGCGAACTGGCGGATGTTGTTGCCGTAGTCGAGGGTCGGCACGCCGGCGCGGTGGAAGGCCAGCATGGCCTCGACCTGGGTGCGCATCGACTCCTTGGCCGCGCGCTCGACCCCGGCCGGATCGCGCTCGATGCGCGTCTGCCACTCGTCCAGCGTCCAGCCGGCCGGCAGGTAGCCGTTCAGCGGGTCGTGGGCCGAGGTCTGGTCGGTGACGACGTCGGGCTTGACGCCGCGGCGCACCAGCTCCGGGAAGATCTCGGCGGCATTGCCGACGAGGCCGACCGAGACCGCCTCGCCTTTGGCGCAGGCCTCCTCGACGATCGCCAGCGCGCTGTCCAGGTCGTCGGCGCGGCGGTCGAGGTAGCCGTGCTCGATGCGCCGGTCGACGCGGCTCGGCCGGCACTCGACGGCGAGCATCGAGGCGCCGGCCATGGTCGCCGCCAGCGGCTGGGCGCCGCCCATGCCGCCCAGGCCGCCGGTCAGGATCCATTTGCCGGAAAGTTCGCCGCCGTAGTGCTGGCGGCCGACCTCGACGAAGGTCTCGTAGGTGCCCTGCACGATGCCCTGGCTGCCGATGTAGATCCAGGAGCCGGCGGTCATCTGGCCGTACATCATCAGGCCGAGGCGGTCGAGGGCGTGGAACTTGTCCCAGGTCGCCCAGTGCGCCACGAGGTTCGAGTTGGCGATCAGCACCCGCGGCGCGTCGGCGTGGGTGCGGAACACCCCGACCGGCTTGCCGGACTGGACCAGCAGCGACTCGTCGTCGGCGAGGTCGCGCAGGCAGGCGACGATGCGGTCGTAGGATGCCCAGTCGCGCGCGGCCCGGCCGATGCCGCCGTAGACGACCAGCTCCTCCGGCTTCTCGGCGACCTCGGGGTCGAGGTTGTTCATCAGCATGCGCAGGACCGCCTCGCTCTGCCACGACCGGCAGCTCAGCTCGGCTCCGCGGGGCGCGGCGATCTTGCGGGCGTTGTCGAGGCGGTCGAGCGGGGCCATGGCGGATCCTCTTGGGCTGGTTCGGCGCCAGTCTCTCCGTCGGCGCAGCCCGCGTCCAGCCGTCGCGCGGCGCGACACGCCGGGCCGCCGCCCTTCACGGGTCGGGCGTGGCGGCTTCCAGGTACTGCAGGACGAACTCGGCGGCCCGGCGGAAGGCTTCGTCGCTGTCGCCGCGGAAGGAAATCGAGCGGTCGAGCAGCAGTTCCTCGCGCTCCAGGTCGACGGCCTGAACCCTGCCCCACTGGACGAGGGTGCTCATCTTGTGGACGCCTCCGTAGACCAGCACTCGTGCGCCGGCCTCGCGCGCCGACCGGAGTAGGGCGTCGGCGCCCATCGCCTCCACCGAACAGGCCTCTTCCGCGCAGACAAGGGGCACGACGGCATAGCCGGGTCGCCCGGCCAGGCTGTCCCTGAGGATGCCGGCGAAGGCTCTCATGCGCGCCCCGTGCTCGGCCGCCTGGTCGCGCGGCTCGCCCGAGGTGTCGTAGTAGTCGAAGTCGGCCACCGCGACCGAGACTCGGGGCTGCTCGGCGTGGGCGGCAACCGCGGCTGCAAGCAGCACGAGCACGAACAGCGCAGCCCTGCCCAACCCGTTCATGGCGTTTCCTCCCGCACCTCTGCCGCCTCGCCGGCGCGCGGTGCGCAGCCGCGAAGGCGTGCTTCCGCCCCGCCGCTCAGGCGGCGCCCGCACCGGCGCTCCGCAGCCCCCTCTTCGGCGCCGCGTCGACCGCCCGGCCGTCCTTGAAGGCCTGCACCAGCGGATTGAAGCCCAGCCGATACGCCAGCTCGGCCGGCCGCTCTATGTCCCAGACGACCAGATCCGCCGCCTTTCCGACCTCCAGCGTGCCGTGGCTGTCGCCGAGGCCGAGCGCCCGGGCGGCGACGCGCGTCGCGCCGGCCAGCGCCTCCTCCGGCGTCAGGCCGAACAGGATGCAGGCCATGTTCAGCACCGAGAGCAGGGAGCTGACCGGGCTGCTGCCGGGGTTGCAGTCGGTCGCCACGGCCAGCTCGACCCCGGCCTCGCGAAAGGCTGCGATCGGCGGCGCGGTCTCGTCCTTGAGGGTGTAGAAGGCGCCGGGCAGCAGCACCGCCACGGTGCCGGCCTCGGCCATGGCGCGGATGCCCGCCCGGCTGGCGTACTCCAGATGCTCGGCCGACAGCGCCTTGAAGCGGGCGGCGAGCGCGGCGCCGCCGCCGTCGCTCAGCTGGTCGGCATGCAGGCGCACCGGCAGGCCGAGGGCGGTCGCGGCCTCGAACAGGCGGGTCACCTGGCGGGCATCGAAGGCGATCGATTCGCAGAAGGCGTCGACCGAATCGACGAGCTGTTCCTCGACCAGCCGCGGCAGCAGCGCGATCATCGAGTCGAGGTAGGCGTCGGCGCCGCCCTGCGCGCCGTCGCGGTACTCCGGCGGCACGGCGTGGGCGCCCAGGAAGCTCTTGTGGACCGTGACCGGCTGGGTCTCGCCGAGCCGCCGGGCGACGCGCAGCTGCTTTATCTCCTGCTCCGGCTCCAGGCCGTAGCCGGACTTGATCTCGACGGCGGTGACGCCCTCGGCCATCAGCGCCTGCAGGCGCGGCAGGCTGGCCGCGAGCAGCGCCTCCTCGTCGGCCGCGCGCGTCGCCGTGACGGTCGAGAGGATGCCGCCGCCGGACCGGGCGATCTCGGCGTAGCTGGCGCCGCCGAGGCGCTGCTCGAACTCTCCGGCGCGGTCGCCGCCGTAGACCAGGTGCGTGTGGCAGTCGACCAGGCCGGGCGTCACCCAGCGGCCCTCGAGGTCGTAGATCCGCCGGGCGAGTGCGCCCGGGCGCGCCGTCAGATCGTCGAGCGGGCCGATCCAGGCGATGCGGTCGCCGGCGATGCCGAGCGCGCCGGCCTCGATGGCGCCGTAGGGAAGCCGCCCCGGCACCATGGTGGCTAGGCGCGCGTTGATCAGTACGCTGTCCCACATGAGCTGCACCTTGTCCTGTCGGTGGCGCGCGGGGAAGCTTGTTTCGTGCCATCCAGGCGTGTTCTCTGTGCGGGGCTCCAGCTGAAACGGGCGGGGCTCCAGCAGAAACGGGCGGGGCTCCAGCAGAAACGGCCGAAGGGTTGCCATGTCGCTCGAGTTGTTCGCCCCAGCGGCGCGCCTGCCCGGCGGCTGGGCCCGCGACGTCTCCTTCGTCGTGGACGCCGAGGGGTGGCTGCTGTCGGCGACCCCCGACAGCCGGCCGACGCCGGCGTCGGAGCGGCTCGCCGGGCCGGTGGTCCCGGGCCAGCCGAACCTGCACAGCCATGCCTTCCAGCGCGCCATGGCGGGACTCGCCGAGCGGGTCGCCCCGGGCGGCGGAGGCAGTGCCAACGACTCCTTCTGGAGCTGGCGCGAGACCATGTACGGCTTCCTCGCCCGGCTCGGCCCTGACGAGCTGGAGGCGGTCGCCGCGCAGCTCTACGTCGAGATGCTGGAGGCCGGCTACACAGCCGTCGGCGAGTTTCACTACCTGCACCACGACCCGGAGGGCCGGCCCTATGGGGAGCCCGCCGAGATGGGCCTGCGCCTGCTGGCGGCGGCCCAGGCCAGCGGCATCGGCCTGACCCTGCTGCCGGTGCTCTACGGCTTCGGCGGCTTCGGCGGCCAGTCGGCCGGGCTGGCGCAGCGGCGCTTCCTCAACGGCCCGGAGGCCCTGCTGGCGATCGCCGCGCGCCTGCGCGAAGCGCTCGCCGGCGACCCGCAGGGGCGGGTCGGCCTCGCGCCCCACAGCCTGCGCGCGGTGACGCCGGAGACTCTGCGCGAGGGCCTGGCTGGCCTGGCCACCCTCGACCCGGACGCGCCGATCCACATCCACGTCGCGGAGCAGACCAGGGAGGTCGAGGACTGCCTGGCCTGGTCCGGGAGCCGCCCGGTCCGCTGGCTGCTCGACAACCTGGCGATCGACCGCCGCTGGTGTTTCGTCCACGCCACCCACATGGACGAGGGCGAGACCCGGGACCTGGCCGGCAGCGGCGCCGTCGCCGGGCTCTGCCCGACCACCGAGGCGAACCTCGGCGACGGTCTCTTCCCGGCGCCCGGCTACCGGGCCGCCGGGGGTGCCTGGGGCATCGGCTCGGACAGCCACATCTCGGTCGACCCGGTCGAGGAGCTGCGCTGGCTGGAGTACGGCCAGCGCCTGGTCCTGCGGCGGCGCAACGTCCTGGCCGGCGCCAGCGGCCACCTCGGCGAGGATCTCTGGGCCGAGGCCGCGGCCGGCGGCGCGCGGGCGCTGGGCCGACCGGTCGGCGCCCTGGCGCCGGGCTGCCGCGCGGACCTGGTGGTGCTCGACGCGCGCCAGCCGTGCCTCGCCGACCGGCAGTGCGCGGGGCTGATGGACGCGATCGTCTTCGCCGGCAACCGGCGGGCGGTGCGCGACGTCATGGTCGGCGGCCGCTGGCGCGTGCGCGAGGGCCGTCACGAGGCGCGCGAAGCCGTGCGCGCGGGCTTCGACCGGGCGATGGCGCGGCTGGCCGGCTGAGGCGGCCCGCGGGGCTGCCGGGGCGGGCGAACCGGCGATCGCCGCCTGCGCGTCGCGGGCTTCCTCGCTGACCTGCGCCGGCATCTTTCCCCTTGGGCCAGGGCGAGGGCTTCGCTAGTCTTCGCAGACCGATGACCAAGCTCGCATTCGACAGCGGCGAGGACTTCGCCGCCGCCCAGATCGACCGGATCCGCCATCGCGCCGCCTACGCCGCGCGGCTGGTCGAACGGCTCGAGGCAACGCCCCAGCTCGAGCCGGAGCACTACGCCAACCACGACGACTGGTACCTGCAGGCGCTCGAGGACGGGCTGTTCCGCCGGGTCCTGGTCATCGAGGTGCGCGAGTGGCGCCGCCAGGTCGAGGACATGCTGCGCGATCAGCTGACCCACAACGGCATCGATTCCGGCTGGTGGGACGAGCTGCGCGAGGCGCCCGGCGAGGCCGGCGAGATCGAGCGGCTGCGCCGTGCCTTCTCCGATGGCCTGGCGGTCGAGCTGCCGGAGGCGGTCTGGCAGGATCTCGAGGAGCTGGTCCAGGTCGCCCGCACCATCGCCGAGGGCACCCGGGCGGCACGCACCGACCTGCGCGAGCGCCACCCCCACTACTTCAGCGGGCTCGACGCCTTCGGCGACGGCGACCCCGGCGGCCGCCTGACCCTGAACGCCGACCACGCCCGCCGCGCCGCCGCCGCCGTCGAGGCCTTCTGGCAGGCGCTGCCTTACCGCGTGGTCAGCTAAGGGCTCAGCCCCGCCGACCCCTGAGCGGAAAGGCCCGAAGGGCCCCGCCGCCGCACGGATCATGCCATTAGCGACGCCACGCTGACGCGCCTCTGATAGAGGCCGAGGCCGGGAGAGGCTATAGCCGGAGAAGCGTGAGTCTCCCGGCGGGGCGGCAGTCTTCGCGTCCCGCGCCTTGATCGGAGTTGCCGATGGAGCGTTCTTCCAGTCGCCGGCGCGGCAGCGGGCGCGAGCGCCGCTCGATCGGCGCCTTCTCCCAGATGCCCTGGGCGCCGCCGAGCAACCCCTACGCGCCCCTCGAGGTGCTCTCCGCCGACCAGCTCGAGGCGATCCACCTGGCCTCCCTGGAGGTGCTCGAGAAGATCGGCATGGACTTCCTCCATGACGAGGCCCACGAGATCCTGCGCGGAGCCGGGGTCGAGGTGACCCCGGGCAGCAACCGCATCCGCTTCGACCGCGGCTTCATCGAGGAAGCGGTGGCGAAGGCGCCCGCCGAGTTCGTGCTGCACGCGCGCAACCCGGCGCACCACGTCCCGGTCGGCGGCAACCGCATGGCGATCTGCTCGGTCGGCAGCGCGCCCAACGTCAGCGACATCGAGGGCGGGCGGCGCGACGGCAACAACAAGGACTACGAGGACCTGCTGCGCCTCACGCAGATCTTCAACTGCGTCCACGTGCTCGCCGGCTACCCGGTCGAGCCGGTCGACCTGCCGCCCGAGACGCGGCACCTCGACTGCCTGCGCTCGGCGGCGGTCCTGACCGACAAGCACTTCCACGCCTACTCGCTGGGCCGCACCCGTATCCTCGACGGCATCGAGATCGCGCGCATCGCGCGCGGCATTTCCGAGGAGCAGCTGCTGCGCGAGCCGAGCCTGTTCAGCGTCGTCAACACCTCCTCGCCGCTTCGTCTGGACACCCCGATGATCGAGGGCTGCATCGAGATGGCGCGGCGCAACCAGCCGATCGCCGTGACGCCCTTCACCCTGTCGGGCGCCATGGCCCCGGCGACCATCGCCGGCGCCCTGGTCCAGCAGAACGCCGAGGCCCTGGCGACCATCGCTTTCCTGCAGACCGTCAGCCCCGGCACGCCCTGCTTCTATGGCGGCTTCACCTCGAACGTCGATATGAAGTCCGGCGCCCCGGCCTTCGGCACGCCGGAGTACGCCAAGGCGGCGCTGGCCGGCGGCCAGCTGGCGCGGCGCTACCGGATCCCCTACCGCTCCTCGAACGTCAACGCCTCGAACTGCGTCGACGCCCAAGCCGCCTACGAGAGCGAGATGTCGATCTGGGCAGCGAGCCTCGGCCACGTCAACCTGATGATGCACGGCGCCGGCTGGCTCGAGGGCGGGCTGACCGCCTCCTTCGAGAAGTTCGTGCTCGACTGCGAGCTCCTGCAGATGATGGAGTCCTTCTTCGAGCCGATCGTCGTCGACGAGGACAGCCTCGCCTTCGCCGCCATGGCCGACGTCGGGCCCGGCGGCCACTTCTTCGGCACCCAGCACACCCTGGACCGCTACGAGACGGCCTTCTACGCGCCGGTGCTCTCGGATTGGCGCAACTTCGAATCCTGGGAAGAGGCCGGCTCGGAGGACGCGACGCTGCGCGCGCACAAGCTCTACAAGCGCCTGCTCGCCGAGTACGAGCCGCCGCCGCTCGACCCGGCGATCAAGGAGGAGCTCGACGCCTTCGTCGAGCGCCGCCGCCGCGAAGGCGGCGCGCTGGCGGCCTGACGAGCGTCGCCAGGAGCGGTGGGCAGGTGAAGGAAGCCTCCGCTACCCGGCGGGACGCAGACACAAGCCGCTCGCCTCGTTGTTCGTCTCGTCGGTCTCCGCGACCGTTGCCGCTCCGTCGGCCGTCAGGTCGAACAGGCAGGAGCCCGTCGCGTAGCAGCTGCCGGGGATATCGGCGCTGACGGTCGCGCTGTCGCCGGCAGGCAAGGCGCCCACGGGCGCGCTCGCCGAGGAGCCGTCGCCGAAGTCGAGGCGCAGCTCGGAGGGACCTGCGTCGCCCGCGCCGATGTTGCGGACCACGGCCTCCACGGTGCGTGCCGGTCCGCCTTGCGGGCCGTTGTCGCCGCAGAACAGCGCGCCGGGAACGCCCTCGGGAAGCTGGAAGCCGAAGCGCTCGTCGAACGGCGGCTCGGGCAGGGCGGGCTCGACGACCAAGTCCGGCCGCGGGCCGCGGCGTCGCTGCCGCTCGTCGACGGCCTCGACGTCGATGCTGATCGTCGGCGGCGCGCCCTCTCGCTCCTGCGATTCCGCCGTGTAGACGGCGTCGACGTCGAGGCTGCGCGGGCTCTGAACGACGAGATAGCCCTCGACGTAGCCAGGCCCGTCTTCGCCGATCAGGTCGCGCGCCTCGGCACAATCCGCTTTCAGGGCTTCGTCGTAGGCGAGCCTGTCGATCCCGATCGGGCGCACCCTGCCCGGTTCCTGTCGCTCGGGCGGGAAGGTCAGGGCCAGCTTCTTGAAGAAGTAGACGTCCTCGTCATGCGGATTGTGGACGTTCACGGTGGTGGCGTAGCGGCCGCGGGCGAGCCTTGGATCCTCCGGGCTGCCCTGGGTGCCGCAGACGAACTTCGCCGCGTACTCGTAGGTCGCGCAGAGGCCTTGGGAGACGACGCGCGTCGAGTTGTCGCCCGGCTCGAGATCAGGACCGAGCTCGTTGCGCGCCTCGGCGCTGTTGCCGAGCGCGACGAACTGGCTGTCCGGGGCGCAGGCGAGGTCGAGGCGCACGCGCGCCACGATCCTGACCTCGCGGCTCTCGCCCGCCGCGAGATAGCCGAGGGCGCATTCCACCGTCGCGCCGCTCGCCGTGCAGGAAGGCTCCCCTTCGACGAAGACCAGCTCGTCGGGCAGATGATCGACGAGCACGACCTGGCTGGCGGGGTTCGGGCCGCGGTTCTCCACCGTCGTGGTGTAGACGATCGGCTGGCCGGCAGCGACGGGATCCGGGTCGGCGATCTTCTGGGATACCACGAGGTCCGTCGTCTGCAGCGCCTGCGCGACGAACTCGATCTCCTCTTCCGTCGGCTCGTCCAGCCAGGCGGGGATATCGCCCTCGTCGGTGTCGGCGAAGCGGCGCGGATCGAAAGCCAGGTTGCTCCAGTCGTCGGCGCCCGCGTGAAGGGTGTTCGAGGCGTTGGCCGGCAGGCCGCAGCGAACGTTGCCGTTGCAGACGGGATCCGCAGCGTCGACATTGCCGTCGCCGTTGTTGTCGATGCCGTCGCCGCACGAGCCGGCGCCGCCGCCCTCATCGGCCGCCGGGTTCCAGAACGAGGTGTTGAAGTCGATGGGGGGCGGCGCCTGATCGACTGTGTCGCCGTCGTTGTTCCAGTCCGGCAGGGCGTTGAGGAGCGAAGCCACCAGTTGCCTGCTGGGATCCGCCCAGGCGAAGAAGTTCGAGCTGTCGGAGGCGTCGAGGACCACCGTCTCGTCCCAGGCGGTCTCGTCGAGCGTGGCGAGCGGCGCGAAGCCGCGCCCGTTGGCGAAACGCGGCGGCGAGTAGTCGAGGATCATGCCGTCGCCGGCGCCGTCGCCGTCGATATCCTGGCCCGCGCCGATCCCGCCCGCGACGGTGATCCCGCCTTGGTACCGGTAGTTCATCACGCTGACGTAGTTCGGCTTGCAGTTGTTGCCGTCCTCCGGCCCGCCATGGCCGAGGCCGAGCGTGTGGCCGAGCTCGTGCATCAGCAGGCCGGCACTCTGGCCCAGCAGAAGGAAGTCGTTGCCCCGCGCCTGACCGCCGAACTGCGGGGGCGCGCCGCCGGCGACGCCGCTGATTCCGTAGCGGAAGGCGAGTAGCCGGTCGGGGTCGAAATTCCCGCGGGCGGGATCGAACTTGGCCTCCTGGAAATCGTTGATGCCATCGTCGTCGCTGTCGGCGTCAAGGCTGGGGATCCCGCCGATGGCGAAGCCGTTGCCGCCGCCCAACCCGCCGCCGCCCTGAAGGGTCGAGAAGGCCAGCGCGCCGACCAGGCAGTCCGGGTCCGACTGGTCGGCCAGCCCTTCGGCGCCTCCGGGCGAGTTGTCGATGCCGTCGCTGCAGGTGTTCGGACCGGCGCCGTCCTCCGATGCCGTCGGGTCCGTCAGGTTGCCGGTGTCGAACCAGAGCCGGATTCCCTGGTTCGCCGTGATCACTCCACCCGCGCCGGGCGGCGCCTGGTCGAAGGCGGCGACCACAGCCGCCAGTGCGGCTTGCGTCGGCTCCGATCCGGTCATCCAGTCGAGCTCGACGAACACGTCCTTGACGGTCGGGCTGGCACCCATGGCCGGCAGGTCGACCTCGACCGTGCCGTCGCAGTCGACGTCGATCCCGGAGATCTCCCACTGGTCGAACAGGCCATCGCCGTCGGTATCCTCGAACTCCGGCCGCACCTTGATCGCATTGAAGGAGACCCCGCGGTCGCCGGTCTGGAAGTTCGAACGGCCGCCCAGCCCGAACTTGCGCGCGCGCACCCGCACGACGGCGTCGTAGGTATGGTCGGCCACGAGGTTCGCGGCGATCTCCGCCTGCTCGTTCCGTTCGATGTTCCGGATAACGGTCGTGCCGACGGTGCCTTCCTCGACCCGTTCGAAGACGACCTCGTTGGACAGCTCAAGATCGTCGGTCACGTCGCGCAGGATGGCGCGTACCTCCACCTCGCCGCGGATTACCGGCCCGCCGCCGAAACCGCGAAGCTGGCCGACGATATCGATGTCCTCGATGCGGATCGTGGTGGGGCCGGTGAAGCACGGCCTGAAGCGAAGTCCGACCTCTGCGAACGCCGTGCGATTCGCCGCGCCGTTGCCCTGGGCGCGGGCTTCGGCGAGGTGCTGGGCCAGGTCGACGTTGTGGTGGTCTCCGCCTTCGTCCGAGGTGTTGGCGTCACAGTCGCCAAGCAGGCATTCGAAGGGAGCGCCAACCCCGATCTGTGCCCACCCCTCTTGGGTCGGCGCGAGGGCGAGGAGGGCAGAGGTCGCGATGCCGAACGCCGTGTGGAGTCGGGCGCGTGGCGTAGTCCGACGGCGTTGATCCATGACAGGTTGTCCTTCCGCTGGCCGCGGTCGCATCGCGATCGCGGAGACGCTGCCTGCCGGAAGAGAACCTACGGTAGCACGAAACGTGATCTCGCTGCAAGAATGAGGGCCGGCCAGAGGGCCGACAGTCGATGCGCTGCCTCGATGAGCGCCAGGGAGAAGCCCCCCTGACTGGTCTGCTAATAGGAAGTCGGGGCTTTCAGCGGATCCTGGCTGCGGACGACAGCCGGCGGGCGCTGGGCCAGCGGCGAGACGATCAGGCCGCCGGGGTGCAGGGGCCGCTCCTTCTGGCGCAGCAGGAAGCGCGCGAAGACCTCGCCGTAGCCCTTGAAGAGGTAGCCGCCGTTGCCGGCGAGCCAGCGCGCGCGCTCGGCCTCGTAGGCGGCGGGCAGGCGGTACCAGGGCAGGCCGGGGCGGGCGTGATGGACGGCGTGCAGGTTGTTGTTGAGGAACAGCAGCGCCCAGGGCCAGGCGGCCTCGACCACGGCCGTGCGCTCGCCAACCTCGGGCACCGCCCGGTGCTCCAGGAAGGAGCGAACCAGCGACAGGCCGAGGCCGGGCAGGGCGAAGAACAGCAGGTAGCCGCCGAAGGTCATGCCGCAGACCGCCATCGCCCAGGTCAGCACCAGCCCGACGCCGAGGGCGTGGAGCAGCCAGACCGAGAGGTCGAAGCGGCCGCGCGCCCAGAGCGCGAGCTCGCCGCGGTAGAAGCGCCAGAGCGCGAAGAGCGGACCGAGCAGCAGGCGGCCGAGTAGGCAGTTGCGCAGGCGGTAGAGCCCGCGCAGCGGCGCCGGCAGCGCGCGCCAGCGCTCGGGCGCGACGTAGTAGCTCTCCGGGTCGAGCAGCGGGTCGGTCAGCTGCTCGTCGCGGTGATGCTGCAGGTGGCCGTCGCGGTAGCGCTCGTAGGGCAGCCAGAGCCAGAGGCTCGGCAGCACCAGCAGGCGGTTCAGCCAGGGCAGGCGCGTCGGGTGGCCGTGGACGACCTCGTGCTGGAGCGACGACTGCCAGGCCACCAGGTAGGCGCCGAGCGGCAGCAGCAGCCAAGCGGGCAGGGCCTCGTGGAACCAGGTGGCGAGGCCGAATCCGAGATAGATCGCGCCGGCGACGGCCAGGGTCTGCCATTCGACGGCGGCGACCGGCCGGTACGCCGAGGGCGACGAACCGAGCGAGGGCGAGGGGTGGCCGCGCGTGGACGCGGCGCCGACGCTCGTGACAAACTCGCCGGCTCCGGCGTTTCCCGAGGCAGGCGGCGTTGGATGGTCTGCGGTCGTTCTGGGGAGCATGGAAACCAAAAGTTGCAGAATGTTGGGAATTGGACACTACGGTGATAAACCGCAACAACGGTGATTTTATACAACAGACCGGGGATCGGCGCAAGGCGCGCCGTGTTGCCTGTGGAGCGTGACGAGGTCGTCGGGCTGTTCCGCGAGCGCCTGCTCAAGGTGATCGAGCGGCAGGGTGTCTCGCGCTCGGCCTTCGCCCAGCAGATCGGTCTCGACCGCTCGACGTTGTCGCAGCTGCTCTCCTCGGACAACGAGCGGCTGGCGCGCGCCGAGACGATCGTGGCGATCGCCCGCGAGGGGAAGGTCAGCGTCGACTGGCTGCTCGGCCTTTCGCAGGAGGAGGCGCGCGGCGCCGACTTCGTCGACAACGCCATGGAGATCGAGGCCGGCTCGGCCGGCAAGCTCGACGAGACCATGAGCCGCTGGCACGCCGAGGCGGCCGGCTACAAGATCCGCTATGTGCCGACGACTCTGCCGGACCTGATGAAGACCGGCGAGGTCATCGCCCACGAATACCGCGACTACGGCGAGCGCGTGCCGAAGAGCCAGCTCGAGCGGGCCGAGGCGCGCCTGGCCTACAGCCGCAAGCCCGAGACCGAGATGGAGGTCTGCTCCTCCTGGCAGTCGGTCGAGGGCTTCGCCAAGGGCGAGTCGATCTGGCGCGACCTGCCGGCGCCGGCGCGGCGGCGGCAGATCGAGCAGATGATCGCGCTGCTCGACGAGCTCTACCCGACCTTCCGGTGGTTCCTCTACGACGGCCTGAGGCGCTACGCTTCGCCACTCACCGTGTTCGGGCCGCAGCGCGCGGCGCTCTACCTCGGCAACATGTTCTTCGTGTTCAACGGCACCGACCAGATCCGGGTCCTGACCCGGCACTTCGACGACCTGGTGCGCGCCGCCACGGTCCAGCCGCCCGACGTCATCGCATTCCTGGAGGCCTTGATGAACAAGCACCTGACGCCGACCAAGGGGCGCGGGCGATGACCGGCGGGTCGCGCACACCCCGCTCCGCCGGCAGCTGCCTGTGCGGTGCGGTCCGCTTCGAGCTGACGGCGCCGCTGCGCCCGGCGGTCGCCTGCCACTGCGCCCAGTGCCGCAAGACCAGCGGCCATCACGCCGTCTTCACCGCGGTGCCGCTCGAGGCCCTGGTGCTGACCGAGCAGCAGGGGCTGCGCTGGTTCCGCTCCTCCGAGCAGGCGGAGCGCGGCTTCTGCGGCGCCTGCGGCTCCAACCTCTTCTGGAAGCGCGACGGCAGCGGCCGCCTGTCGGTCGCCGCCGGCAACCTGGAGCAGCCCACCGGCACCCGGCTCGCGGGGCACATCTTCACCGCCTACAAGGGCGACTACTACGGTCTCGAGGACGGGCTGCCGAGCTTC
Source organism: Tistlia sp. (assembly GCF_040905785.1). Classification (NCBI taxonomy): domain Bacteria; kingdom Pseudomonadati; phylum Pseudomonadota; class Alphaproteobacteria; order Rhodospirillales; family Rhodovibrionaceae; genus Tistlia; species Tistlia sp. The sequence continues at coordinate 8,623 of NZ_JBBDQW010000056.1, read as the reverse complement.
CCCGAGGACGACGGCGGCAAGCTGGACGGCGACTCCGGGACACGCCAGGCGTGACGACCCCCGCCCCCCGTTTCTTCGCCTGCCTGCCGATGTACGACCTGCCGGAGCTGCGGCAGGCCACCGACGCCTGGTGGCGCGGCCTCGCTGGCCACCTGACCGCCGTCGGCCTGCGCGACGTGCCGGAGACGCTGACCCGTCCCGAGGGCGAGGCGACGCCGCTGCTCGCCGAGCCGCGGCTGGTGATCGGCCAGACCTGCGGCTACCCGCTGACCCATGGCCTAGCCGGCTCGGTCGCCTATCTCGGCACGCCGCGCTACAGGGCGCCCGGCTGCGCGGGCAGCGACTACCGCAGCTTCGTCGTGCTGCGCGCCGAGGACCCCGCCGGGACGCCGGCGGACCTCCACGGCCGGCGCGCGGCGATCAACAGCTGGGACTCCCAGTCGGGCATGAACGCGCTGCGCGCGCTGGTCGCGCCCCACGCCCGGGCGGGGCGCTTCTTCGCCCAGGTCCTGACCTCGGGCTCGCACCGCGGGTCGCTGGCGCTGATCCGGGAGGGCCGCGCCGACCTGGCGGCGATCGACTGCGTCACCCTGGAACTGCTGCGCCGGGTCGACCCGGGCGCGATCGAGGGCCTGGAGGCGCGCTTCGAGACGCCGGCGGCGCCGGCGCTGCCCTACATCACCCGCCACGGCGTCGAGCCCGGCCTGCTGGCCGCGCTGCGCGCCGGCCTGACCGCCGCCCTGGCCGACCGCGCGCTGACCGAGGTTCGGGCCGAGCTGCTGCTCGACGGCATGGACTTCGACCGCGCGCCCGACTACGCCGTCATCAACGACATGGAGCGCTCCGCGGAGCTGCTCGGCTATCTGGCGCTGGCGTGACGGGCATCGCCCCGTGGCGCCGCCAGAACCTGCAGGAAAGGAAGACAACATGGATGCGCTCTGCGATCTGACGGCGGTCGAGCTGGCCCGGACGATGCGGGCCCGCGAGGCCTCGCCCCTCGAGCTGCTCGACTCCTGCCTCGAGCGCATCGCGGCGGTGGATCCCACGCTGAAGGCCGTGGTCGCGACCGACGAGGCCGCGGCGCGGCGGGCCGCCGAGGCCGCCGAGCGCGCCTTCGCCGCGGGCGAGGACCCGGGGCCGCTGGCCGGGCTGCCGCTCGGCATCAAGGACCTCAACGAGACCAAGGGACTGAAGACGACCTACGGCTCGCTGCTCTATTCGGACTTCGTGCCCGAGGCCGACTGCGGCGTCGTCGCCAGCCTGCGCGCCGCCGGCGCCAGCATCTTCGCCAAGACCAACACGCCGGAGTTCGGCGCCGGCGCCAACACCACCAACAAGGTCTACGGCACGACCGGCAACCCCTACGACCCGGCGCTGACCTGCGCCGGCTCCTCGGGCGGCTCGGCGGTGGCGCTGGCGACCTCGATGCTGCCGCTGTGCAACGGCTCCGACCTCGGCGGCTCGCTGCGCACGCCGGCCGCCTACTGCGGCGTCGTCGGCCTGAGGCCGACACCCGGCACGGTGCCCGACGAGACCCGGGTCAACGCCTTCTCCCCGCTCTCGGTCGAGGGACCGCTCGGCCGCACCGTGGCCGACTGCGCGCTGCTGCTCTCGGCGATGCTGCGGGGCAACCCCGGCGAGGGGCGCGATCCCTATGCCGGGCGCCCCGAGGACGCCGCGGTCCTGACCGACCTGCCGGAGATCGATCCGGGCGGGCTCAAGGTCGCCTTTTCCGAGGACCTCGGCTTCGCCCCGGTCTCGCAGCAGGTGCGCGACCTATTCCGCAACCGCCGGCAGGCGATCGGCGGGCTCTTCGCCGAGGCCCAGGACCGCGACCCGGAGCTCGGCGAGGCCGACCGCCTGTTCGAGACGCTGCGCGGCCTCAACTTTGTCGCCTCCTACGCCAAGACCTATCGCTCGCGCCCCGACTCGCTGGGCCCGAACGTCCGGGCCAACGTCGAGCTCGGCCTGAAGCTCTCCGCCGAGGAGATCGGCTGGGCGACGGCCGAGCACAGCCGCCTGTTCCGGCGTTTCGTCGGCTTCATGGAGGAGGTCGACCTGCTGATCGCGCCGACCGCCTCGATCCAGCCCTTCGACAAGACCCGGCTCTATCCCGAGGAGATCGACGGCCGCAAGCTGCCGACCTACATCGCCTGGGTCGCCATCACCTACGGCCTGTCGCTGACCGGCCACCCGGTGCTCTGCCTGCCTTGCGGCCTCGACGAGAACGGCCTGCCCTTCGGCCTGCAGATCGTCGGCCGGCGCCGCCAGGAAGGGCGCCTGCTGGCGATCGGGGCGGCGCTGGAGCAGGCCTTCCGCGGGATTCCCGGCTGCGCCGCTCCCCGGCCCGACCTGGCGGCGCTGGCGGCGGGCTGACCCTCCATCTGCCGCAGGGGTGACCCTGTCCGGACGCCCCTTGCCGCCTGGGCGCCTTCCTGCTCTCCTGGGCGTCTTCCCTTTCAGCGAGACAGGATGCGCCACCCCATGGCCCAGAGACTCTACATCGGCGGCACGATCATCGACGGCAGGGGCCAGGCCCTGGAGGGCCACGGGCTGCTGGTCGAGGGCGAGCGCATCGCGCGCCTCGCGCCGACCGCCGAGTTCGAGGGCTTCGCCGGCGAGCGGATCGACACCACCGGCATGACGCTGCTGCCCGGCCTGATCGACTGCCACACCCATCTCTGCCTCGGCGCCGAGGGCGACCCCGGCACCGCCCAGGGCAAGCTCTCCGCCGCCCAGCTGGCCATGCGCTGCCTGGAGCGCGCCCAGGCGACCCTGGCCGGCGGCGTCACCGCGATCCGCGACTGCGGCGGCAAGGACTACATCGAGTTCGCCGTGCGCGACGCCTGCAACGCCGGCATCCAGCTCGGCCCGACCATCATGGCCTCGGGGCGGGTGATCTGCATGACCGGCGGCCACGGCAACCGCAGCGGCCGCATCGCCGACGGCGTCGACGAGGTCGTCAAGGCGGTGCGCGAGCAGGTCCACGCCGGCTGCGACCTGATCAAGATCATGGCCACCGGTGGCGTGATGACGCCCGGCGTCGACCCGCAGGACGCCCACTACTCGGCCGAGGAGCTGGCCGCCGGCGTCGCCGAGGGCCACCGCTTCCGGCGCAGCTGCGCCAGCCACGCCCAGGGCGAGGAGGGCATCCTCAACGCCGTGCGCGCCGGCATCGATTCGATCGAGCACGGCTTCTTCCTGACCGAGCCGGCGATCGAGGAGATGCTGGAGCGCGGCACCTACCTGGTGGCGACCCTGTCGGCCCTGCGCAACATCCTGGGCAACGCCCACCTCGTGCCGCCCTACGCGCTCGAGAAGTCGCGCAAGTACGGCGAGTTCCACGTCGAGTCGGTGAAGCGCTTCTATGCCGCCGGCGGCAAGATGGCGATGGGCACAGACGCCGGCACGCCTTTCAACAGGCACGGCGAGAACGCCCAGGAGCTGCGCTTCCTGGTCGAGGTCGGGGTGGCGCCGATGGACGCCATCACCATGGCGACGCGCAACGGCGCCGAGCTGATGCGCCAGGAGGAGCGCGGCACCCTGGCCGAGGGCAAGTTCGCCGACCTCTTGGCCGTCCACGGCGATCCCCTGGCCGACATCGAGGCGGTCGCCGACGCCGCCAACCACGCCCTGGTCGTCAAGAACGGCCGCCTTGCCGCCGACCGGCGCGATTCGGCGCCGGGCCTGCGGCGCGCGGCCGAATAGCGATGGCCGCCGCGCCGGAGGTCGAGGCCCTGCTGTTCGACGTCTTCGGCACGGTCGTCGACTGGCGCGGCTCGATCGAGCGGCTCGGCCGGGACTTCGCCGGCCGGCAGGGACTGCCGGCGCTCGACTGGGCCGCCTTCGCCGACGCCTGGCGCGCGCGCTACCAGCCGGCCATGGCGGCGGTGCGCGAGGGACGGCGGCCCTTCGTCCGGCTCGACATCCTGCACCGCGAGAACCTCGAGGCGATCCTGCCGGACTTCGGGCTCGATCGCCTGGACGGCGCGGCGCGCGCCGAGCTCACGCTGTTCTGGCACCGCCTCGATCCCTGGCCGGATTCGGTGCCCGGCATGACCCGGCTGAAGCGCCGCCACATCCTGGCCGCCCAGTCGAACGGCAACATCGCGCTGATCGTCGACATGGCCAGGCACGGCGGCCTGCCGTGGGACGTCGTGCTCGGCGCCGAGGTCGTGGGGCACTACAAGCCGGAGCCGGCCGCCTATCTGGGCGCCTGCGCCGCGCTGGACCGGGCGCCCGGGCGCTGCCTGATGGTCGCGGCCCACAACGACGACCTGGCGGCCGCCGCCGCCTGCGGCCTGCGCACCGCCTTCGTGCGCCGGCCCGCGGAGAAGGCGCCGGGCGAAACCGCCGACCTGGCGCCGAGCGGCGACTGGGACCTCGTTGTCGATAGCCTGGAGAAGCTGGCCGAGCGCCTCGGCTGCTGAGGCTCCCGCGACCCTCAGAGCATGGCAAGCGGGCTCGGCCGCGTCGGCGGCGGGAACAGGCGGTCGAGCTCGGCGAGCTGCTCGTCGCTGAGCGCAAGCTCCAGGGCCGCCACGTTCTCGCGCAGGCGCTCGCGGCTGGCCGTCTTGGGGATCGAGATGACGTCCTTTCGGGCCAGCAGCCAGGCGAGGGCGGCCTGGGCCGGCGTCATCCCGTGGCGGCTGGCGAAGTCCATGAGGGCCGGCTTGCGCAGCAGGCGCGTCTGCTCGAGCGGCGAATAGGCCATCGCCGGCACGCGCCGACGCGCCAGTCCCGGCAGCAGGTCCCATTCCGGGCCGCGGCGCGCCAGGTTGTAGAGAATCTGGTCGGTGGCCGCCGCCTCGCCCCCGGGCACCGCCCAGAGCGCCTCCATCTCGGCGAGATCGAAGTTGCTGACGCCCCAGTGGCGGATCTTGCCCGCCCGGCGCAGCGCCTCGAAGGCCTCGACCGTCTCCTCCAGCGGCACGCCGCCCGGCCAGTGCAGCAGGTAGAGGTCGAGGCGGTCGGTGCGCAGGCGCCGCAGCGAGCGCTCGCAGGCCGCCGGCACGCCGTCGCGCGAGGCGTTGTGCGGGTAGACCTTGCTGACCAGGAAGGCTTCGTCGCGCCGGTCGCCGAGCGCCTCGCCGATCAGCTCTTCGGCCGCCCCCTCGCCGTACATCTCGGCGGTGTCGATCAGGGTGACGCCGAGATCGAGGGCGAGGCGCAGGGTCGCGATCTCCTCGCTGCGCCGCGCAGGGTCGTCGCCCATGTGCCAGCTGCCGAGTCCCAGCGCCGGCACCTGCTCGCCCGAGGGCAGGGACACCGTCCGGCCGTTCCGCCCGCTCTGCCGCATCGCTCGTCTCCCGGCTGCCGTCGATCCGGCCGTCAGGCTGCCCGTTCGGCGGCTGCCGGGAAAGTCTAGAGTGCGGCGAAGGGCGCCTCTTCCCGGAGCCGGTCGCGTGGAAGGATCAGGGTTGCGGTCGTTCCGACGCCGGGCTCGCTGGCCAGTTCCAGCGCACCGCCGTGCAGCGCGGCCAGGCCGCGGGCGATGGCAAGTCCGAGGCCGGCACCCTCGTAGCTTCGGGACAGCGTGCCGTCGACCTGCACGAAGGGCCGTCCGACACGCGCCAGGTCCGCCTTCGCGATGCCGATGCCCTGGTCGGCGACGGTGACGGCGAGGCCGCCGTCGGGCCTGCGCCGGGCGCTCAGCAGGACGTTGCCGCCCTCCTGCGAGAACTTGACGGCGTTGCTCAGCAGGTTGAGCAGGATCTGGCGCAGCTTCGGCGGGTCGCAGAGCAGGACGGGGTGGTCGTCCAGCGCTACGGCGACGGCGATACCGCGCTCTTCAGCCGCCCCGGCCACCAGCGACCGTACGGACTCGCCGAGCTCCGCGAGCGTGGTTTCACCCTCCCGGAGGGCCAGCTCTCCGGCCTCGATGCGACCGATGTCCAGGATGTCGTTCACCACCGACAGCAGATGCTCGCCGCTCCGGTGGATGTCCCGGGCGTAGTCCCGGTAGCGCGCATTGCCGAGCGGTCCGAAGGTCTCTTTCGACAGGATGTCGGAGAAGCCGATCACAGCGTTGAGCGGGGTGCGCAGCTCGTGGCTCATGTTGGTGATGAACTGCGACTTGGCTCGGCTCGCCTGCTCGGACAGCGCGTGGGCCCGCTCCAGGGCGCGGGCCGCCTCGGCCCGTTCCGTGACGTCCGTCAGCGTGAACAGGAAGCCCTCGACCGCGGGATGGCCGCGCAGGTCGCTGCCGACGAAATCGATGTCGCGCCGGGCACCTTGAGCGTCGGCCAGCCCGACGCTTCCCGCGACCCGCCCGCCATCGCCGGCTGCGAGCTCCGCCAGCGCGTGCTCGACGGCAGGTCGATCGGCGGCGTCGAACAGCGAGCCGAACTCCCGGCCCTTGAGGTGCCGGCTGTCGAGGCCGAGACGCTCGGCGGCGGCGTAGGCGATGCGCCCCTCGCGGTCGAGCAGGAAGATCAGGTCGGAGGCGTTCTCGATCAGTGCCCGCAGCCGTTCCTCGCTGTGCTTGAGCGTCAGCGCCTCGCGGCGATTCATCGCGTCGAAGCGGCGATGCAGGAGTGCCGAGGCGAAGGCGATGCCCAGTATCAGGGCAGTCCCGACGGCGATCAGCACGGCCAGGCCGATGCGCGACGTGGTCAGGCCGGCGACCGGTTCATCGGTCGCCATCGGCACGAAGCTGGCCGCCCACATGCCGGTGAAGTGCATGCCCGAGATCGCGGCGCCCATGATCAGGGAGGCGACGAGCGTCAGTCGCAGGCTTCGCCTCCGGAAAGCCAGCCAGAGCGCCGCGGTCGCGGCGACCACGGCGATGGCGATCGACAGGGTGAAGATGGCGGGATCGTAGACGATCCGCGCCGCCATGCGCATCGCCGCCATCCCGCTGTAATGCATGGCGCCGACACCGAGGCCCATGACGAGGCCGCCGCACAGCAGCGCTCCGGTACCGGCCTCGCGGCGCGCGTTGATCGCGAGGCCGATGCCGGCGACCAGCACGGCGATGGCCAGCGAGATCAGCGTCCCGGGCAGGTCGTAGGCGATGTGGACGGGCAGGGAGAAGGCGAGCATCGCGATGAAGTGCATCGACCAGATCCCGCCGCCGATGGCCGCCGCCGCCGCGCCCAGCCAGGTCGCCTTGATCCAGCCGTCGCTGCCGATGACCTGCTGGGCGACCTGCAGCGCGGTGAAGGAGGCCAGCACGGCGATCATGACGGCGAGCACGACCAGCCCACGGTCGTGGGAGGTCGTTAAGCAGAAGGGAACGAGGGACTCGAAGGCCAGCATCGCCCCAGTCTGGCCCGGCCGGGGTTAACGCGCCTTTAGCATCCCCTGCCTCGGCGGACGGTCAGCTGGCCTCGTGCAGCGCTGCGGCCCGCTGCCAGGCCGGCCGCTCCGCGACGGCCTCTGCGATCGCCTGGGATTCGGGAAAGCGGCGCGCGAAGTCGGCCTGGTCGGGATGCCAGGCGGCGATCGTCGCGAGGTAGATGTCGGCGACGCTGAAGCGGTTGCCCACCAGCCATTCGCGCCGCGCCGACTGGGCCTCGACGACGGCCCACTGCTCGATCAGCATCTCTTCCGTCCGCGCCTTCAGCGCCGCCTGCTCGGCCTCTCCGGCGATGTACTGCTCGGCGTGGTACCAGCGGTGATAGCTCGCGTAGAGCGTGCCGGCGAGGAACAGCATCCACTGGTACAGGCGAGCGCGGTCGTGGTTGCGGCTCTCGGGCACCAGGCCGCACTGCGGGTAGGCCTCGCCCAGGTGCAGGCAGATCGCCGCCGACTCGAACAGCGGCCGGCCGTCCGGAAGCAGCATCGCCGGCACCTTGCCGTAGGGATGGACCTTCCTGTAGGCGGCGCCGCGGTGCTCGCCGGCACGCGTGTCGATGCGGACCAGCGCGTAGGGCACGCCGACCTCCTCGAGGATCGCCAGGGGCGCCAGCGAGGCCGTGCCCGGCGCCCAGTAGAGAGTGTAGGTCGGCTTGACCGGCCGCTCGCCCGCCATCTCCGTCTCGTCGACCTCGAAATCCATGGGGGAGGAATCTCCTGCAGGCGCGGCTCAGGTCGCCGGGACCAGCACCTGGCGCACCGACTTGCCGTCGGCCAGGCGGTCGAAGGCGGCGTTCAGCTCATCGAAGCCGATGCGCTCCGAGACCAGCCGGTCGACCGGCAGGCGCCCGGCGCGGAACAGGCCGATGTAGCGCGGTATGTCGCGCACCGGCACGCAGGAGCCGATGTAGCTGCCCTTCAGGGTGCGCTCCTCGGCAACCAGGCTGACCTGCTGGATCGACAGGCTCTTCGAGGGGTTGGCGAGGCCGGCGGTGACGGTCGTGCCGCCGCGCCGGGTGACCTTGTAGGCCAGCTCCAGTGCCGGCACCGAGCCGGCCATCTCGAAGGCGAAGTCGACGCCGCCGCCGGTCAGCGCCTTGATCTGCTCGACGGCGTCGGGCGCCGAGGCGTCGACCGTGTCGCTGGCGCCGAGCTGGCGGGCGAGCTCGAGCTTGGCCGGCACCAGGTCGACGGCGACCACCTGCGCCGCGCCGGCGACCAGGCAGCCGAGCAGGGAGTTCAGGCCGACGCCGCCGAGCCCGATCACCGCGGCGGTGGCGCCGGCCTCGAAGCGCGCGGTGTTGTACGCCAGCCAGCCGATGGG
>NZ_JBBDQW010000055.1:0-28928 GCF_040905785.1 Tistlia sp. | reverse complement strand
TCGACTTGCCGTTGCCGTTGGCGCCGAGCAGGGCGATGCGGTCGTCCATGTCGAGGCGCAGGTCGAGGTCCTTGAGGATCGGCCGGCCCGGCTCGTAGCCGACGGCGCAGCCGTCCATCGCGATGATCGGCGGCGACAGCGCCTCGGGCTTGGGGAAGTCGAAGGCGACCGTCTGGCTCTCGACCACCGAGTTGATCGGCTGCAGCTTCTCCAGCATCTTGATGCGCGACTGCGCCTGACGCGCCTTCGAGGCCTTGTAGCGGAAGCGGTCGACGAAGGCCTGGATGTGCCGCCGCTGGGCCTGGATCTTGGCGTTGCTCGAGGCCTCGTGCTCCAGGCGTTCGCGGCGGGTCCGCTCGAAGGTGTCGTAGTCGCCGCTGTAGAGCGTCAGCTTCTCGGCGTCGATGTGCAGGATCTTGGTCGGCACGCGGTTGAGCAGGCCGCGGTCGTGGCTGACCAGCAGCACGGTCCCCGGATAGGAGACGAGATAGCTCTCCAGCCAGAAGGAGGCTTCCAGGTCGAGGTGGTTGGTCGGCTCGTCGAGCAGTAGCAGGTCGGGCTCGCTGAACAGCAGCGAGGCCAGGGCCACGCGCATCCGCCAGCCCCCGGAGAACTCGTCGAGCGAACGCTGCTGCGCCGCCTCGTCGAAGCCCAGGCCGGCCAGGATCCGCGCCGCGCGCGCCGGCGCGCTGTCGGCGCGGATGATCGTCAGGCGCTCGTGGATCTCGGCGATCCGGTGCGGGTCGGTCGCGGTCTCGGCCTCGGCGAGCAGCTCGGTGCGCTCCCGGTCGGCGGCGAGCACGAAGTCGATCAGCGTCTGGGGGCCGGCCGGCGCTTCCTGCTTCAGCCGGCCGGTGCGGACCCGACCGGCCAGCCGGACGTCGCCGCCGTCGGGGGCGAGCTCGCCGTCGATCAGGCGCAGCAGGGTGGTCTTGCCGGTGCCGTTGCGGCCGACCAGGCCGACGCGCCAGCCCTTGTCGATCGCAGCCGTGGCCCGCTCCAGGAGGACGCGGGGGCCCAGGCGGAAGGTGAGCTCGTTGATATGCAGCATGGCGGCCATCTAGCATGGCTCGCCCGGCCATGCACCTGTGAGCTGACGTCGCGCGTCCTCGCCCATTGCCGCGGCCCGGCGGCATGGCTATAAGGCCGGCGCCTCACCCACAGACACGAACCGCAACGCTCACGCGAGAGGAGCCCAGCGATGGCCGTCCAGCGCACTTTTTCGATCATCAAGCCGGATGCGACCCGGCGCAACATCACCGGCAAGATCATCGACCGGCTGGAGAGCGCCGGCCTGCGCGTCGTCGCGCAGAAGCGCCTCCAGATGACCCGCGAGCAGGCCGAGGGCTTCTATGCCGTCCACAAGGAGCGGCCCTTCTTCAACGACCTGGTCAGCTTCATGATCTCCGGCCCGGTCGTCGTCCAGGTCCTGGAGGGCGAGGAGGCCGTCGCCAAGAACCGCGAGGTCATGGGCGCGACCAACCCGGCCAACGCCGCCGAGGGGACGATCCGCAAGGACTTCGCCGAATCGATCGAGGCCAACTCGGTGCACGGCTCGGACTCCGAGGAGAACGCCGACATCGAGATCCGGTTCTTCTTCGAGAAGGCCGAGATCGTCGGCTGACCGGTCGCAAGGGTCGCCGGAAAGGACGAGGGGCGCCCCTCGGTCGTTCGGGCTGACTTCCCGCCGCTCAGGCCAGGAAGATCAGCATGAGCAGCAGGAGCACCGCGACATGCGCGATGGCGTAGGTCGCGAACTTCACGCTGCCCTTGAAGAACCGCTCGCGCTCCTGCGTCAGCTGGTCGTTGTCGGCCATGGCCATCGGTCCCGTCCCATCCAATCGTCTCGCCGCCTGTGATACGTAAATAGCCTGCCCTCGACAAGGCCCGAGCGGCGGCAAAGCGTGCTGGAGGAGCGGCATGATCGAGATCGACGGCAAGCTGGCGCTCGAGGAATCCGAGATCTCGGTGACCTTCATCCGCGCCGGCGGCCCGGGCGGCCAGAACGTCAACAAGGTCGCGACCGCGGCGCAGCTGCGCTTCGACCTGCGCCACTCGCCCTCGCTGCCGGCCGCGGTCAAGGCGCGCCTGAAGCGCCTGGCCGGCAGCCGCCTGACCCGGGAGGGCGAGATCGTCATCACGGCGCGCAGCCACCGCAGCCAGCTCGACAACCGCCAGGAAGCGGTCGAGCGGCTGGTCGCGCTGATCCGCGAGGCGGCGGTGCCGCCGAAGTTCCGGGTGCCGACCCGGCCGAGCCGCTCGGCCAAGCGCAAGCGCACCGACGCCAAGACCCAGCGCGGCGCCACCAAGCGCCTGCGCAAGGCGCCGAAGGGGGAAGGCTAGCCTTCCGCCGGCACGATGAGCTGGGCGTCGGCCTCGGCGCCGCCGTCGTGCAGGACCCGCTCGCCGTCCAGGCGCGTGCGGCCGGCGGCGACCAGGGCGAGGCAGCGCGGGTAGAGGCGGTGCTCGGCTGCGAGGACGCGCCGGGACAGGGCCTCGGGCGTGTCGCCGGGCAGCACCGGCACGGCGGCCTGGCCGATGATCGGGCCCTGGTCGACCTCGTCGCGCACGAAGTGGACCGTGCAGCCGTGCAGCCTGACCCCCGCCGCGAGCGCGCGGGCGTGGGTGTCGAGGCCCGGGAAGGCGGGCAGCAGCGAGGGATGGATGTTGATCAGCCGGTCGCGCCAGCGCGCCACGAACCAGGGCGTGACGACGCGCATGAAGCCGGCCTGGGCGACCAGGCTGCAGCCGGCCTCCTCCAGGCGCATCGAGACGACCTTCTCGAAGCTGCGGCGATCGGCGAAGTCGCGGTGCGGCACGACGGCGGTCTCGACCCCGGCCGCCGCGGCGCGCGCCAGGCCCTCGACCTCGGCGACGTTCGACAGCACGAGGCCGATCTCGGCCGGGTAGCCGGGCCGGGTCGCGGCCTCGAGCAGCGCCTGCAGGTTGCTGCCGCGCCCGGAGATCATCACGCCGACCCGGGTCCTGCTGGCGCCGCTCCCGCTCACCCGGCGGCTCCGGCCTCGAAGCGTACCGACGGCCCCGCGCCGCGCCGGACGATCCGGCCGATCCGGGTAACGGTCTCGCCGGCCGCGACGAGACGGGCGGCGAGGGCCTCGGCCTCGCGGGCGCCAGCGACGACGCCCATGCCGACGCCGCAGTTGAAGGTGCGGTAGAGGTCTTCCTCGGGTACCCGGCCGGCCTCGGCCAGCCAGTCGAAGACCGGCGCGCGGCGCCAGCAGGCCGGGTCGAGCTCGGCGGCCAGGCCCTCGGGCAGCACGCGCGGCAGGTTCTCCGGCAGTCCGCCGCCGGTGATGTGGGCCAGGGCGTGGACGCCGCCGGCGGCGATCGCGGCCAAGAGCGGGCGCACGTAGATCCGCGTCGGCACCAGCAGGGCCTCGGCCAGCGTGACCTCGGGCTGGAACGGAGCCGGGGCTCGGTAGTTGATCCCGAGATCGGCGACCACGCGCCGGACCAGGGAGAAGCCGTTGGAATGCAGCCCGCTGGATGCCAGAGCCAGCACGACGTCGCCCTCGGCGACGGCCGTGCCGTCGAGCTGGCGGCCGCGCTCGACGGCGCCGACCGAGAAGCCGGCCAGATCGTAGTCGCCGGCCGCGTACATGCCAGGCATCTCGGCGGTCTCGCCGCCGACCAGGGCGCAGCCGGCCTGACGGCAGCCTTCGGCGATGCCGGCGACGATCTCGGCGCCGGCCGCCGGGTCCAGCCTGCCGGTCGCGAAGTAGTCCAGGAAGAACAGCGGCTCCGCGCCCTGCACGACCAGGTCGTTGACGCACATGGCGACCAGGTCGATGCCGACGGTGTCGTGCCGGCCCGCCTCGATCGCGACCTTGAGCTTGGTGCCGACGCCGTCGGTCGTGGCGACCAGCAGCGGGTCGCTGTAGCCGGCGGCGCGCGGGTCGAAGAGGGCGCCGAAGCCGCCGAGCCCGCCGAGGGCGCCGGCGCGCGCCGTCGATTTCGCCAGCGGCTTGATCGCCTCGACCAGCGCATTGCCGGCGTCGATGTCGACGCCGGCATCCTTGTAGGTGCGCGGCACGTCGGGGGGTCCCTCAGTCACGGTCGGCCTGGTCTCCGTCGCTGGTCCGGCGGCGCGGCAGCCGGCCGTCCTGCCCTTGCCCTTTGTGCCCCGGTGACGCCTGCGCTATCACTGGTACAGAGGCCCACCCGGCCCGCGCCACTGCGCGCGGGAGCATAGCGAACCGCAAAGGCGTTGCAATGATCCTGAGGCCGCTTGCCAGGCTTTCCGCCCTCTCCCTGCTGGCGCTGCTCGTGCTGCCGGCGGGCGCCGCGCTGTCGCCCGCGCGCGCCGATCTCTTCACCGTGTCCGACGTGCATCTGGACGCCACCGCGGACAGCGTGACCGCGGCGCGCGACAAGGCGATGGCCGAGGGCCAGGTCGAGGCGGTGCGGGAGTTGTGGGAGCGCCTGGTCGCGCCCGACACCCGGGCGCTGATCCCGCCGCTTTCGGCCGCGGAGCTCAGCGACTACTACGTCCAGAGCATGCGGGTCTCCGGCGAGCAGACCTCGCCTAACCGCTACATCGCCGACCTGACCGTGCAGTTCCGGGCCGACCAGGTCCGCCAGTTCCTGCGCAGCAACAACATCCCCTACGCCGAGACCCAGAGCCGCCCGATCCTGGTCCTGCCGCTCTACGGCGGGGGGGGCTCGGCGACGCTGTGGGCCGGCGACAACCCCTGGCTGGCGGCCTGGCAGCGGTACGGCTCCGATCACCGGCTCGTGCCGGTTGTCGCTCCGCTCGGCGACCTCGAGGACATCGCCTCGGTCGATGCCGGTCTGGCCGAGGCCGGCGATCCCGACGCCTTCTCCCAGATGGCTCGCCGCTACGACGCCGGCGACGTGCTGGTCTCGCGGGCCAGCCTGAGCGGCGACCCCGCGGCTGGCAACGCGACCCTGAGGATCGCCAACCGGCGCTATCCCGGCGGCCAGGGGCCGGCGCAGTCGAGCGAGGAGAGCGTGACGCAGCAGCAGGGCGAGAGCCTGAAGGCCATGCTGGCCCGAGCCGCCGCAGGCCTCACCGACTCCCTCCAGGGCAACTGGCTCGACCAGAACCAGCTGCGCTACGACCAGCAGGCCCAGCTCGAGGCCCTGGTGCCGGTCAACAGCCTCGACGAGCTGGTCGAGGTGCAGCGCCGGCTCGGCCAGCTGGCCGCCGTGCGCGACCACTACACCCTGAGCGTGACGCGCACCGCCGCCGAGATCGGCCTCGTCTACTATGGCGATCCGATGCAGTTGCAGCGCGCCCTGTCGCAGGTCGACCTCGCGCTCGAGCAGATCGGCGTGGCGGCGCCGGGGCAGCCGGCCTGGCAGATCCGCCTGACGCGGGCCGCCCTGCAGATCGACAGCGCCCCGCTGGGCGGCGACGGCAGCCTCGAGACGCTGCCTGGCAGCCAGCTCGACAGCCAGCCCAGCGGCCAACTGGACGGCCAGCCGAGCAGCCAGCCGCAAAGCCCGCCTGGGAGCGGGGCAGCGCCGGCCGCCACCGAGGGCGGCGCGGCCTCGACGGTGCGGCCGCTGACCGACGCGAGCGGCCGACCGGTCCAGGTGCCGGCACAGTAGGCGAAGCGGGCGCGGGCGATCCCTTCCGGGGACGAAGCCAGCAAGGGGCGGGGATCATGACGGCAGAGCGGCAGCTGCGCTATTGGGCGATCGGCCTGGTCGTCTTCGGCCTGTCGCTGTACCTGCTGCGCGACATCCTGATGCCCTTCGTCGCCGGCATGGCGATCGCCTACTTCTTCGACCCTGTCTGCGATCGTCTGGAGCGGGCCGGCCTGTCGCGGGCCTGGGCAACCACGGTCGTGACCGTCGCCTTCGTCATCCTGCTTCTGCTGTTCCTGGGACTGCTGGTGCCGATGCTGGCGGAGCAGGCCGCCAGCCTGGCGTCGCGGATACCGCAGCTCGCCGACCTCCTGCGCGAAGGCCTGCAGGGGTTGCTGGCCCGGGTCGAGCCCCAGGCCGACGGGGCGCTGCTCGAGAAGGTCCGCGACGCGCTCTCCGATCAGCTGGGCCGGCTGACGGAGATCGTCGGAACCCTGCTCGGCGGCCTGCTGACCGGCGGCCTGGCGGTGGTCAACTTCCTGTCGCTGCTGTTCCTGACGCCGATCGTGGCCTTTTTCCTGCTGCGGGACTGGGACCGGATGGTCGCCAAGATCGACGGCTGGCTGCCGCGGCGCCAGGCGCCGACCATCCGCCGCCTCGCCCGCCAGACCGACGACATTCTCTCCGGCTACGTGCGCGGCGTCGGCATGGTCTGCATGATCCTGGGCACCTTCTATGCGGCCGGGCTGACCGCGGTCGGCCTGCCCTCGGGCCTGATCGTCGGGGTGATAGCCGGCCTGCTGTCCTTCATCCCCTATCTCGGCGCGGCGATCGGCCTGCTGCTCAGCGTCGGGCTGGCGCTGCTGCAGTTCGAGGAAGCTTGGCGCGTCGCCGCGGTCGCGGCGATCTTCTTCGTCGGACAGGCCGCCGAGGGCAATTTCCTGACCCCGAAGCTGGTCGGCGACCGGATCCGCCTGCATCCCGTGCTGGTGATCTTCGCCCTGCTCGCCGGCGGCACCCTGTTCGGCTTCACCGGCGTACTGCTGGCGATTCCGGTGGCGGCGGTGATCGGCGTGCTGATCCGCTACAGCCTGTCGGAGTATCTGGCCAGCCCCCTCTACACCTCCGGCGATGCCGCCCGCCCGGGGCCGATGGGCGGCACCGAGCCGGCGATCGAGCGGGACCCCGAGCCAGACCGCGATCCGCCGGTATGAGCGCGCCGGCCCAGCTCGTCCTGACCCTGCCGCAGCGCCCGGCGCTGGGGCGGGCGGACTTCCTCGTCGCGCCCTGCAACGAGACCGCGGTCGCCTGGATCGACCGCTGGCCCGACTGGCCCTCGACGGCCCTGGCGCTGGTCGGCCCGCCGGCCAGCGGCAAGAGCCATCTGGCCGAGGTCTGGCGCGGCGTCAGCGGCGCGCCCGCCTTCGTCGCCGCCGAGCTCGATGGGGATCGGCTCGCCGAGCGGCTCGGCACCGCACGCACCGCGCTGCTCGACGACGCCGCGGCGGTCGCCGGCCGCCCGGCGCTCGAGGAGGGGCTGCTGCACCTCTACAACCTGCTGGCCGAACGGCGCGGCACACTGCTGCTGACGGCCGGGCTCGAGCCGGCGCGCTGGCCCTTGGCGCTTCCGGACCTGGCCTCGCGCCTGGCGACAGCCACGGCGGCGCGTCTCGGGCCGCCCGACGACGAGCTGATGGCCGGCCTGCTGATCAAGCTGTTCGCCGACCGGCAGCTGCGGCCGACGCAGGGCGCAATCACCTACCTGGTGGCGCGCATGGAACGCACCTATGCTGCCGCCCGGCAGCTGGTCGAGGCCTTGGACAGCCGGGCGCTGGCGGCCGGCGGCGGTGTCACCCAGGCGACCGCCCGGGCGGTCCTGGAGAGCCCCACCGACCCCTAGAGGAAGACGAAGGAGACGGCCTGATGGACATGGGTATCCGCGGACGCAGGGCGCTGGTCTGCGCCGCCAGCAAGGGCCTGGGCAAGGGCTGCGCCATGGCTCTCGCCGGCGAGGGCGTCGAGCTGACCATCGTGGCGCGTACCGCCGAGACGCTGGAGGCGACGGCCGAGGCCCTGCGCCAGGCCTACGGCGTGCCGGTCGCCGCCGTCGCCTGCGACATCACCACGCCGGAGGGCCGCGAGAAGGCGCTGGCCGCCTGCCCGAACCCGGACATCCTGGTCAACAACGCCGGCGGCCCGCCCCCGGGCGACTTCCGCGACTGGACCCGCGACGACTGGATCGCGGCGCTGGACGCCAACATGCTGACGCCGATCGAGCTGATCAAGGCGACGGTCGACGGCATGATCGAGCGCAAGTTCGGGCGCATCGTCAACATCACCTCCTCGGCCGTGAAGGCGCCGATCGACATCCTCGGCCTGTCGAACGGCGCGCGCGCGGGCCTGACCGGCTTCGTCGCCGGCATCGCGCGCAAGACCGTGGAGCACAACGTCACGATCAACGCCCTGCTGCCGGGGCCCTTCGACACCGACCGCCTGCGCGGCACCGCGGAGGCGACGGCGAAGAAGACCGGCAAGAGCCTGGAGCAGGTCTTCGAGGAGCGCCGCAAGGCCAACCCGGCGAAACGCTTCGGCACGATCGAGGAGTTCGGGGTCGCCTGCGCCTTCCTGGCCAGCGCCCACGCCGGCTACATCACCGGCCAGAACCTGCTGCTCGACGGCGGCGCCTATCCGGGCACGCTGTAGCCGCCCCGGGGCCGACCGCGACCGCACGCCGCCGCGCCATATTGACAGGCCACCCGAACTAGACCGATCCTGATAGTCGTCTAGTTTTATGACGGTTTCATGACACTCGCACATGGGTGGCAGGGGCGCAGGGGTGGTAGGGCGCATGACCGGGGTCTTCGCCGATCGTCCGGCGGCCGATGGCTGAGGAGATCGAGCTCAAGCTGAGCATGGCGCCGGCGCAGCTGGAGAAGCTGCGCCGGCATCCTTTCGTGCGGATGATCGCGCAGGGCCGGGCCAAGCGTCGGCGCCTGGTCGGCACCTACTTCGACACCGAAGAGCTGCTGCTGCGTGACCGGCGGATGGCGCTGCGGCTGCGCGAGACCGGGGGGCAGCGCCTGCAGACCCTCAAGATCTCGCCCGACAGCTACGCCGCCCTGGCCGCCGAGCGCGGCGGGGCGGCCTACCGGACGCGCGACGCCGAGCTCGCCGGCATCCAGCACCTGATCGAGCACGAGAGCGCGACCGAGAGCGACCGGCCCGATCCTTTGCTGGTCGCCGACGAGACCCTGCGCGCCTTCCTGCTCGACGAGCGGCTGGCAGAGCGCCTGGAACCCGTCTTCTCGACCGACATCGACCGGCGCACCTTGCTCCTGCGCATGGCCGACGCCGAGATCGAGCTGGCCCTCGACCTCGGGGAGATCCGCGCCGACAGCCGCAGCGAGGCGATCAGCGAAGCCGAGCTGGAGCTGAAGTCGGGCCCGCCGGCGCGGCTCTACGAGCTCGCTCTCTTGCTGTCCGAGGAGCTCGCCTTCCGCCTGGAGCCGCGCAGCAAGGCGGCGCGCGGCTACGACCTGTTCGCAGCGGCCGCGCCGGCGGCCAGCAAGGCCGCCAAGCCGGAGCTGCGCACCTCGATGAGCGCTGCCGAGGCCTTCGACCTGCTGGCGCGCGGCTGCCTCGAGCAGATGCGGGCCAACGAGTCGGCGGTGCTGGCCGGTGCCGATCCCGAGGGCGTGCACCAGTTGCGCGTCGCGGTGCGCCGGCTGCGCGCCCTGGTCTCGCTGATGCGCTCGATCATGGCGCCGGACGCCGTCGCCTTCCTCAAGGAGGAGCTGCGCTGGCTGCAGCAGAGCCTGGGGCCGGCGCGCGACTGGGACGTCTTCCTGCTGGAGACCCTGACGCCGCTGGCCCGCCGGCTGCCCGCGGAACCCAGCCTCGGCCGCCTGGACAAGGCCGCGGCGGCGGCGTGCACCCAGGCCTATGGCACCGCGCGGGCGGCGCTCTGCGACGTGCGCTATAGCCGCCTGCTGCTGCGGCTGGCGCTGTGGCTCGAGGACGGCGGGTGGCGGCGGGAGGGCTCCGACGCGGTGGGCCGTCCGGTCGCCGCGCTCGCCGCCTCGCTGCTCGACAAGCGCGCCAAGGCGCTGCGGAAGAGCGCACGCAGGAGCAAGGGGCGCGGCGAGGCGGAGCTGCACGAGGTGCGTATCGCCGCGAAGAAGCTGCGCTACGCCGTCGAGTTCTTCCGCGGCCTCTACGGCGCCAAGGCGGTCAAGCGCCTGCTCCAGCGCCTCGTTGCGCTGCAGGACACCCTGGGCACGCTCAACGACGCGGTGGTCGGCCACCGACTGATCGAGGAGCTGGAGACCGCCGGCGGCGCCGATCGGAAGCGCCGCCTCGAGCCCCGGGCGGCCGGTCTGGTGATCGGCTGGCAGGCGGCGCGGATCGAGGCCGACCTCGGCCGCTTCGCCGAGGCCTGGCGGGCCTACCGGGCGGCCAAGCCCTTCTGGACGCGCTGACGGCGCCCCACCTCGAAGCGGCAAGCCGGAGGATCGCGGCTCATGGAGCATCTGGAGCAGCCCGACCCCTTGACCTGGGACGATCGTCGTCTCTGGTTCGAGGCGCGCCAGCAGGAGCAGGCGCGGCACGGCGGCAGCCGCTTCTCGGAGCAGGCGACGGCGCTGACCGTCGAGCTCCAGGCGTGCTACTGCGCCGGCGCCTGGGTCGCCTGCGTGATCCTGGCCGGCGCCATCGTCGAGTCGCAGGCCGAGGTCTCGGGGCGACACGAGGCGGTGCCGGCCGAGGAGCTCCTCTGGCTGCGCGGCCTGCGCAACCGCCTGCTGCACGAGAACAGGGCCGAGCCCCTGCTGACGCTGGAAGACCACTGGGTTCGGCGACCCGACTGGGAGGCGGCGGCGCGCCGGGCGGTTTCGCTCGTCTTCCTGGCGATGTATCCAGGGGCGTGAAGCCAGCCGAGGAGCAGGAACGATGGGTGAGTTGAACGGCAAGGTCGCGGTGGTCACCGGCGGCGGACGGGGCATCGGCGCGGCGATCGCCGAGGCGCTGGCGGCGGCGGGCGCCGCCGTCGTGGTCACGGCGCGCGGCCTGTCGGCCTGCGAGGTCGTTGCGGCGCGCATCCGCGAGGCTGGCGGCACGGCCCAGGCCGTGGCCTGCGACGTCAGCCTGCCGGCCGAGGTCGAGTCCCTGGTCGCCGCCGCGCGCGAGGCGTACGGGCCGGTCGACATCCTCGTCAACAACGCCGGCGTCATCCAGCCGATCGGGCCGCTCGCCGACTGCGACGCCGAGGACTGGCTGGACAATTTGCGGATCAACCTGGGCGGGCCGTTCCTGATGGCGCGCGCGGTGCTGCCCTCGATGGTCGAGCGCGGCGCCGGGGTCCTCGTCAACATCTCCTCGGGCGCCGCGCACCGGCCGCTCGAGGGCTGGAGCGCCTACTGCGCCGGCAAGGCGGGCCTGGCCATGCTGACCGGCTCCCTGCACCTGGAGTACGGCGCCAAGGGCGTCCGGGTGTTCGGTTTCGGCCCCGGCACGGTGGATACCGAGATGCAGGTCCAGATCCGCGCCAGCGGCATCAACCCGGTCAGCCGCATTCCCCGCGCGGAGCTCGCCAAGGTCGAGCGCCCGGCCGCCGTCGTCGCCTGGCTGTGCGGCGAGGCCGCCGCCGACCTGGCCGGCCAGGAGCTCTCGATCCGCGACGAGGAGCTGCTGAAGCGGGCCGGTCTGTAGCCATGGCGACCCACGAGCGGCAGGCCCTGGTCCGCGTCCATGGCCGCGTCCAGGGCGTCTGGTTCAGGGCCTGGACGTTGCGGGAGGCGCGCCGGCTCGGGCTCGACGGCTGGGTGCGCAACCGCCGGGACGGCTCGGTCGAGGCGCTCTTCGCCGGCAGCGCCGAGGCGGTCGAGGCGATGCTGCAGCTGTGCCAGGAGGGGCCGGAGCGCGCCCGGGTCGAGACGGTCGAGGTCGCCGAGTCGGAGAAGAGCCCGGCGCCGGGCTTCGAGCAGCGGCCGACGGCCTGAGGCGCCCTTGGCCCCTGAGGGTGGCAGCCCTTCGAAAGCGAGGCTTTTCAGGTCGCGCGGTCCTGCCTAACCTGTCGACCATGATCGACTTCGACGAACCCGAGCCGGGCCGGGACTACGTCCACCGCCCCGGCTCCTACGCCATCGCCTTCAAGCCGGGCAGCGGCCTGTTGCTGGTCGAGACCAAGGACGGCTGGGAGATCCCCGGCGGCGGCGTCGAGCCGGGCGAGACCGGCGAGGAGGCGCTGGCCCGCGAGCTGCTGGAGGAGACCGGCTACCGTCTGGTCGAGGCGCGGCCGCTGATCTGCCTGCGCCAATGGCTGACCAAGCCGGACGAGGGCAAGTTCTTCCACAAGCACGCGACCTTCTACCAGGTCGCGCTGGAGGACAGCGGCCGGCCGCCGAGCGAGGCCGGCCACCGGCCGTTCTGGGGCTCGCCGGTCGAGGCCTCGGGGCGCATGGCCGAGAGCAGCCACGAATGGATCCTCGGACTCGTCGTCGAGCGCCTGCTCGAGAAGCTCCGGGCCGCCTGATGACCCGCCTTGCGATCGATCCGGTGACGCCGCGCCTGGGCGCGTGCGTGACCGGCCTGGACCTGTCGCGCCCGGTCTCCAAAGGCCTGGCCGAGGACCTGCGCCAGGCGCTCGCCGAGCGGCTGGTGCTGTTCCTGCCGGAGCAGAACCTCGACATCGCCGCCCTGAAGCGCGCGACCGGGATCTTCGGGCCGGTGGCCCGGGTGCCCTACGTCGAGCCCTCGCCGGAGGACCCCGACGTCGTCGCGGTGCTGAAGGAGGCCGACGAGGGTCGTATCTCGACCTTCGGCGGCGACTGGCATTCCGACTTCTCCTTCCTGGAGCAGCCGCCCGGCGGCTCGCTGCTGCAGGCGGTCGAGCTGCCGCCGGTCGGCGGCGACACGCTGTGGGCCGACCAGGTGACCGCCTGGGAGACCCTGCCCGAGGAGCTGCGCGCGCAGCTCGAGGGTCGCCGGGCGATCCACACCGGCGCACCCTACGGCGCCAGCCGCGCGCCCCAGGGCGCCACCAGCCGCTCGATCAGGATTACCCGCGGCGATCCCGAGGCCGACCGCGAGCGCGCCCATCCCGCGGTGCGCCGCCACCCCTGGAGCGGCCGCGCGGCGCTCTTCGTCAACCCGATCTACACGACCCGCCTGGAGCATCTGGGGGAGGCCGAGAGCGCGCCGATCCTCTCGCGGGTCTACGCCCACGTCACCCGGCCCGAGTTCTGCTGCCGGCACCGTTGGCGACCGGGCGACCTGGCGATCTGGGACAACCGGGCGACGCTGCACTTCGCGGTGAACGACTATGACGGCCACCGCCGCCTGCTCCGGCGCACGACCTTCGAGGGCGAGGTCCCCGTCGCCGCCTGAGCGCTGGCGAGGCAGGGCGCTACTTGGCGTCGCGAGGTCTTGACGCGCCGATTTCGATGCGATATTTCTAGAATCATGGAAACACGCCAAGCCGCCCGCTGTCTCGAGACGCTCGGCCACCCGACCCGGCTGGAGGCCTTCCGGCTGCTCGTCAAGGCGGGCCCCGAGGGCCTCCCGGTCGGCGAGGTCCAGGCGCATCTCGATGTGCCCGGCTCGACCCTGTCGCACCATATCGCGCTCCTGGTTCGCGCCGGCCTGGTCGAACAGCGGCGCGAGGGCCGGGTGCTCCGCTGTGTCGCCGGCTTCAGGCTGATGAACGAGCTGGTCGGCTTCCTGGCCGACGAATGCTGCCGCGGCATCGCCGCCCCGGCACCCCGGCGCGAAGCGGGCTGAGGCGACCGCGCCGAGGCCGCCGCCGTCGAACTGTGCCTAAATGATTCGATAATTCGGGAAGGATAGGAAGATGTCCGAGCAGACTCTCCGCACCCCCTCGCCGCTGTGGGACCGCCTGCGCCGCCTGGGGCGGGAGCGGGTCTGGCTGGCCAGCGCCGGCCTGCTGCTGCTGCTGGCGCTCGTCGTGCCGCGCCAGGCCCTCGAAAGCCTGACCTTCACCCTCGGCTCGCTGTGGTCGATCGCGCCCTTCCTGCTGCTTTCGGTAGTCAGCGCGGCCTGGCTCAAGGCGGCCGGCGCCGATCGCCTGATCGCCCGGGTCGTCGGCCTGTCGCCGGGCCTGGCGATCCTGGCCGGGGCCGCGCTCGGTGCGCTCTCGCCATTCTGCTCCTGCGGGGTCGTGCCGATCGTCGCCGCCCTGCTGGCGGTCGGCGTGCCGCTGCCGGCGGTCATGGCCTTCTGGATCGCCTCGCCGCTGATGGACCCGGAGATGTTCCTGCTGATGCTGCCGATCGTCGGCCTGGAGTTCACCCTGGCCAAGACCGCCGCCGCGGTGGCCATGGGCCTGCTCGCGGGGACGACGGTCTGGCTGCTTCAGGGCCGTGGCCTGCTGGCCGCTCCGCTGAAGACCCTGCCGGGCGGTTGCGGCGGCTGCGGCGGCCCGAAGCTGCCGACCGGCGAGACCCGCTGGGCCGTCTGGCGGGAAGCGCCGCGCCGGGCGCTGTTCGGCGCCGAGGCGGTGGCGGCCGGCGGCTTCCTCCTGAAGTGGCTCAGCCTCGCCTTCCTGCTCGAGAGCCTGATGGTCGCTTGGCTGCCCCAGGAGCTGGTCGCGGACACCCTGGGTGGCGAGGGGCCCTGGACGATCCTGCTCGCAGGGCTCGTCGGCGTGCCCGCCTACCTCAACGGCTATGCCGCCGTGCCGCTGATCGACCGGCTGATGAGCGACGGCATGGCGCCCGGCGCGGCCCTGACCTTCCTGCTCGCCGGCGGCGCCAGCTCGGTACCGGCGGCGATGGCGGTCTGGGCGCTGGTGCGCCGGCCGGTCTTCGGCCTCTACCTGGGTCTCGCCCTGGCCGGCAGCGTCGCCGCCGGCCTCCTCTTCCAGACGGTCGCGGGATAGGAGCCGCGTGTCCTCGCCGGAACCTTCCCCGCGCTGCGGCGGTTGCCGCGTTCATGATGCAGCGCAACATCCGCCTCGACCGCAAGCGATCCCTCGCCTTCTCGGAGGCTGGGGCGGGGCCGCCGGTGATCCTGATCCACGGCGCCCTGGCGACCGGCGCCGACTGGCCGCCGAGCCTCTGCGACTGGCTGGTTGGACGGGGTCGCCGCGTCATCGCCCTCGACCGGCCCGGCCATGGCAACAGCCGGCGGGCCCGCTTCGACGGCGCGGCGCGTGCCCAGGCCCGCCAGATCCAGGAGGCGCTGGCACCGGAGCTGGAGGCGCCGGCGCTGGTCGTCGGCCACTCCTTCGGCGCCCTGGTGGCGCTGGCCTGGGCCGAGCAGGCGCCGGCCGCGGTCGCCGGCCTGCTGCTGCTCGCGCCCATGGCGCTGCCGGAGGTGCGACCCTTCGAGCACGCCTTCCTGGCGCCCCAGGCGACGCCGGTGCTGGGGCCGATGCTGTCGCGGGCGATGGGCCCCCTGTTCGGGCGGGGCACGCTGGACGCCTTGCACCGCCAGATGTTCGCGCCGCAGCCGGTGCCGGAGAGCTGGCGCGCGCGCTACCCCTATGAGCAGGTCGGGACGGCGGAGCACCTGGTACGAGAGGGGGAAGATGCGGCTGCGGTCTCGCCCTTCTCTCCAGAGGCCTATCTAGAGCTGTCCCGGATTCGCACGCCGGCCCGCATCGTGGCCGGCGAGGCGGACCTCATCGTCGACCCGCGGCGCCAAGCGCTGCCGCTGTCCCGCCGTCTGCCGGCGGCGGGGCTCACCCTGGTCCCGGGGGTCGGGCACATGGTGCACCACTACGCCCAAGACGCGGTGCGCGCAGCGCTGACGGAACTGCTGGCCGAGGTCGCTGCCTAGGGAAGTCGCGCCGGCCGGCGGCCGTCGGGGCCGAAGACCTCGCCGAAGGCGGCCAGCATCGCGGCGTCGACCTCCTCGAGCGTCGCGCGGACGCCCAGGCGGGCGAGCGAAGTCACGCCGTGTCCGCGGATGCCGCAGGGCACGATGCCTTCGAAGTGCGACAGGTCGGGATCGACGTTGAGCGCGACGCCGTGGAAGGAGACCCAGCGGCGCAGCCGCACGCCGATCGCGGCGATCTTGTCCTCGCGGCCCCATTCGCCGGTGTAGGGGCCGCGGTCGACCCAAATGCCGACCCGGCCCTCGCGGCGCTCTCCCTTGACGCCGAAGCGCGTCAGGCTGCGGATCAGCCACGCCTCGAGATCGCGCACGTAGGCGCGGACGTCGGGGTTGCGCCGCTTCAGGTCGAGCAGCAGGTAGCCGACACGCTGGCCGGGGCCGTGATAGGTGAACTCGCCGCCCCGCCCGCTGCGATAGACCGGGAAGCGCGCCTCGAGCAGGTCGGCCTCGTCGGCGCTGGTGCCGGCGGTGTAGATCGGCGGGTGCTCGAGCAGCCAGGCGAGCTCGGGAGCGCCCTCGTCGCGGATCGCGGCGACCCGTGCCTCCATCGCCGCGACCGCCTCGGGATAGCCGACCGGCTGCCGCTCGATCCGCCATTCGACGCCCGTGGGGGCCTGCGGCCGGGCCTGCCCGCGGCTTTCCTGAACGCTCATGGCGCATACCTAGCAGCCGGGCCGCCCCTTGTCTTCGCCGGCCGTTCCAGTACCTTGACCCGCATCCCCCGGCGCCAAGGTACCGGAGCGGCCGGGGGGATCCATCACGGACACGAGACTCAGGACGGGAGGCGCCGATGGCCGACACGCTCTCCGAGGCCGCGCTGGCCTATCACCGCCAGCCTCGCCCCGGCAAGCTGGAGGTCGTCGCGACCAAGCCCTTGGGCACCCAGCGCGACCTGGCGCTGGCCTATTCGCCCGGCGTCGCCGCGGCCTGCCGCGCGATCGTCGACGACCCCGACGAGGCGGCGACCGTCACCGCCAGGCAGAACCTGGTCGGAGTCATCACCAACGGCACCGCCGTGCTCGGGCTCGGCGCCATCGGTCCCCTGGCCAGCAAGCCGGTGATGGAAGGCAAGGCGGTGCTGTTCAAGAAGTTCGCCGGCATCGACGTCTTCGACATCGAGCTCGACGCCCTCGACCCCGACAAGCTGATCGAGATCGTCGCGGCGCTGGAGCCGACCTTCGGCGCGATCAACCTCGAGGACATCAAGGCGCCGGAGTGCTTCGAGGTCGAGCGCCGCCTGCGCGAGCGCATGTCGATCCCGGTGTTCCACGACGACCAGCACGGCACGGCGATCATCGTCAACGCGGCGATCTATAACGCCCTGCGCCTGCTCGGCAAGAAGGTCGAGGAGGTCAAGGTCGTCTGCTCGGGCGCCGGCGCCGCGGCGCTCGCCTGCCTGGACCTGCTGGTCAGCCAGGGCGCCCGGCGCGAGAACATCTGGGTCAGCGACATCGAGGGCGTGGTCTACGAGGGCCGCGAGGTCCTGATGGACCCCTACAAGGCGCCCTACGCCCAGGACACGCCTCACCGCCGGCTCGACGACATCATCGAGGGCGCCGACATCTTCCTCGGCCTGTCGGCGCCGGGGGTGCTGAAGCCGGAGATGGTCGCGCGCATGGCGGCCGATCCCCTGATCCTGGCGCTCGCCAACCCGGTACCGGAGATCATGCCCGAGGAGGCGCGCGCGGTGCGGCCAGACGCGATCATCGCGACCGGCCGTTCCGACTACCCGAACCAGGTCAACAACGTGCTCTGCTTCCCCTTCATCTTCCGCGGCGCGCTCGACGTCGCCGCGACGACCATCAACGAGGAGATGAAGCTCGCCTGCGTCAAGGCGATCGCCGACCTGGCCCAGGTCGAGGCCTCCGAGGTGGTGGTCAAGGCCTATGGCGGCGAGACGCCCGGGTTCGGGCGCGACTACCTGATCCCGAGGCCCTTCGACCCGCGGCTGATCCTGAAGATCGCGCCGGCGGTGGCCCGGGCGGCCATGGAGAGCGGCGTCGCGCGGCGGCCGATCGAGGACTTCGAGGCCTACCGCCAGACCCTCTCGGAGTTCGTCTTCCGCTCCGGCCTGCTGATGAAGCCGGTGTTCGAGAAGGCCAAGCAGGATCCCAAGCGGCTGTTCTTCGCCGAGGGCGAGGCGCCGCGCGTGCTCCGGGCCGTGCAGATCCTGGTCGACGAGGGCCTCGCGCTGCCGGTGCTCTGCGGCCGCCCGCGGGTCGTCGAGAAGCGCATCGTCGAGTGCGGGCTGCGTCTGCGCATCGGCCAGGATTTCGAGCTGGTCAATCCGCTCGACGACCCCCGCTACAACGACTACTGGCGCCAGTACCACGCGCTGCTGGAGCGCGAGGGCGTGACCCCCGACCGCGCGCGCACAGTGGTGCGCACCGACGCCACGGTGATCGGCGCCCTGGCGGTGCTGCGCGGCGACGCCGACGCGCTGATCTGCGGCGTCGAGGGCCAGTACCGGACCCACCTGACGCACATCGAGCAGATCATCGGCCGGGCGCCTGGCGTCCACGATCTCTCGGCGCTCAGCCTGGTGATCACCCGTTCCGGGACCTTCTTCATCGCCGACACCTACGTCTCGGAGAACCCGGCGGTCGAGGAGCTGGTCGAGATGACGGTGCTGGCGGCCGAGGCAGTGCAGCGGCTCGGGATCCCACCCAAGATCGCCCTGCTGAGCCACTCCAACTTCGGCAGCCACCACGACGCCGAGGCCACGAAGATGCGCCAGGCGGTGTGTATCCTGCACGACAGCTACCCCGACCTCGAGGTCGAGGGCGAGATGCATGCCGACGCCGCCCTGTCCGAGGAGATCCGCGCCAACGTCTTCCCCAACTCGAAGCTCAAGGGGTCGGCGAACCTGCTGATCATGCCGCGGCTCGACGCTGCCAACATCGCCTTCAACCTGCTCAAGGTCGCCGGCGAGGGCCTGCCGGTCGGGCCGCTGCTGATCGGCACCAACCGGCCCGCTCACATCGTCACGCCCTCGGTGAGCGCGCGCGGCGTGGTCAACGTCAGCGCGCTCGCCGTGGTCGAGGCCCAGGGGCGGGCCGGGCCCGAGGGCGCGCTCTACGAGGGGCTCTCCTTCGAAGGTGCCTTCACCGGCGCCGGGGGAGACTGAGGGCGTGGCCGACAGCCAGGCCGAGCGGCCGCCCGAGACGGCCCCCGAGGACCTCGGCTTGACCGACGAGACGGTGCGCGCCGTCGAGATTGCGCTCGATTCCGGCCGTGTCGACGAGGTCGAGGACCTGATCGAGGACCTGCACCCCGCCGATATGGCCGACCTTCTGGAGAGTGTCAGCCGCGAGGAGCGCGCGCTGCTGCTCGAGATCGTCGGCTCCGCCCTCGACCCGGACGTCCTGACCTACCTGGATTCGGCGCTGCGCGACGAGGTCGCCGAGAAGCTCGGGCCGAGGGAGACGGCGCAGATCCTCAAGCGCCTGGAGTCGGACGACGCGCTGGAGTTCTTCGAGGACCTGTCGGAGGAGCTGCGCGTCCAGATCCTGGCGCGCGTACCGGTGACGATCCGGCGCCTGCTGCAGGAGGGCCTGGAGTACCCCGAGGAATCCGCCGGACGCCTGATGCAGCGCGAGGTCGTCGTGGTGCCGGCGATCTGGTCGGTCGGCGACACCATCGACTACATGCGGCAGCACAAGAAGCAGATGCCGCAGGACTTCTACGACCTCTACGTCGTCGACCCGCGCTACAAGCCGATCGGCAAGCTGCCGCTCAGCCGGGTGCTGCGCAACAAGCGCCCGGTCAAGATCGTCGACATCATGCAGCAGGACCTCAACCCCATCCCGGTCGGCATGGACCAGGCGGAGATCGCCTACCTGTTCAAGCAGTACTCGCTGCTCTCGGCGCCGGTCGTCGACCCGGCCGGCCGGCTGGTCGGGGTGATCACTGTCGACGACGTCGTCCACATCGTCGAGGAGGAAGCCGAGGACGACCTGCTGAAGATGGGCGGCGTGTCTGAGACCGACCTCTATTCGGCGGCCTGGGAAACGACCCGCTCGCGCTCGACCTGGCTGTTGGTCAACCTCGGCACGGCCGTGCTCGCCTCCCTGGTCATCGGCCTGTTCGAGGCGACGATCCAGCAGATCGTCGCGCTCGCCGTGCTGATGCCGATCGTCGCCTCCATGGGCGGCAACGCCGGGACCCAGACCGTGACCGTCGCGGTGCGCGCCCTGGCGCTCAAGGAGCTGAGCGGCAAGACCGCGCGGCGCTTCGTCTGGAAGGAGCTGATGGTCGGCCTGGCCAACGGGTTCCTGTTCGCCGTGCCGGTCGGCGCCGTCACCTGGCTGTGGTTCCAGCAGCCGCTGCTCGGCGGCGTGATCGCCGCGGCGATGGTCGTCAACATGCTCTCGGCTGGCCTGTTCGGCACGCTGATCCCGCTCGGCCTGGAGAAGCTGAAGATCGACCCCGCCGTCGCCTCGGGCGTCTTCCTGACCACGGTCACCGACGTCGTCGGCTTCTTCGCCTTCCTGGGCCTGGCCGCGGTCATCCTGTTCTAGGCCGGCGCATCGCGGCAGGCCGGCCCGGCAACTGGACTCTGGCGCATCCGGCGCGCCATACTTTGACGCGGGGCACGGGATCGCAGGAGGTGGCGATGCTTGACGAGAAGCAGGTCCGGCAGTTTCGCGAGGAGGGCTACCTGATCGTGCGCGGCTGCGCCACGACCTGGGAGGTGGCGGCGCTCAATGCCGAGCTCGACGGCTGGATCGAGGAGAGCCGGCAGCACCGGGAGAACTGGGGCACCACGGCCGACGGCAAGCATATCTTCGATCTCGAGCCGGGGCACTCGTCCGTGCAGCCGAGGCTGCGCCGGGTCACCAACCCCGCCGACTTCTCGGACGTCTACCGCACGGTCCTCTTCGACGGCGGCCCGGTCGACGCCGCGGTCGACCTGCTCGGCCCCGACGTCAAGTTCCATCACTGCAAGATCAACATCAAGATGCCGTCGATGGAGACCTACGTCGGCTGGCACCAGGACCATCCCTTCGAGCCCCACACCAACGATTCCCTGGTCGTGGCCCTGGTCATGCTCGACGACATGACCGAGCAGAACGGCGCCCTGCAGGTCGTGCCGGGCAGCCACCGCACCCACTACAGCCACTACCAGGACGACCGTTTCGCGGGCCAGATCGACCGCTGCCTGTGGGACAACTTCGAGGCGCGCTCGGTCAAGCTGACGGGCAAGGCCGGCGACGTCGTCTTCATCGATTCCTGGATGGTCCACGGCTCGCCGGCGAACCGCTCGGACACGCCGCGCCGCCTGCTGATCTGCGACTACACCGCCGCCGACGCCTTCCCGCTGTCGCCGAGCAACATCCTCTCCAGGTACCGCGGCCATGTCGTGCGCGGCCGCCCGACTCGCCTGGCGCGGCTGCGCGGCGGCCCGGTCGAGCTGCCGCCGCTCTACAAGGAGTCCTCCTTTTTCGCGGTGCAGGGGCAGAACGGCGCGGAGAAGGCCGGCGGCGGGGAGCGGGCTGGCCTGATGTAGCCGGCCGCGGTCCGCCCCCGGCGGCGTCATTCCTCTTCTGCGGCCGCCTCGCCGATCCTGCCCAGGGGCACGCGCTCGACGTCGCCGCGCCGGGCGCCGGCCCGCTCGGCGACCCGGTCGAGTTGCTCGAACAGCAGGCGATCGCTTTCCCGGTGCAGTTCCTCGTCGCGCAGCATGTCGTAGCCATGCCAGTCGAGGTGCCGCAGGATCGACAGGCCGCGCGTCAGGGGGCCGTCCATCTGCCGCCCGTCGCGCTCGTCGACCATCCGGTTGTCGCGGGTCAGGACGATGTGGAGGTCGGCAAGCGCGACGCTGTTGTGGCGCTTCTCCACGTCCTTGCCGTCCCACTGGTGGTAGCCGTCGAAGATCTTGAGCTCGACCTCCGCGCCGCCGCGGCGCAGATCGTCGCAGATCGCCCTCATCCGCTCGGTCGAGATGTTGCGGTCCTTGTCGCCGATCATCGACAGCACCGGCGCGCCCGTCGCCGTCGGGTCCTCCAGGCGCGGCACGCTGCAGCCGTAGTAGGCGACGTGGCCGGCGAAGCGCAGGTCGCTGTCCTCCAGGAAAGTGCGGCGGACCTGCTCGTGAGCGGACAGTAGGGTCACCATGCCGCCCC
The DNA here is from genome assembly GCF_040905785.1 of Tistlia sp. Taxonomy (NCBI): domain Bacteria; kingdom Pseudomonadati; phylum Pseudomonadota; class Alphaproteobacteria; order Rhodospirillales; family Rhodovibrionaceae; genus Tistlia; species Tistlia sp. Next base: position 7,377 of record NZ_JBBDQW010000055.1, on the reverse strand, counting down.
AGGAGAAGCCGATCACCGAGATCGCGCGGGGATTGACCGCCGGGTGCTCGGCCAGGAAGCGCAGTGCGGCGAAGGCGTCGGCGACCATGCTCCAGGTCGAGACGTGCAGGGCGCGCCAGTTGTCGCTGGCGTCCTCGAGGTCCCGGGCCGCGAAGCTGTCGAGGACCAGCGCCACGTAGCCGGCCTTCGCCAGCTTGTGGCCGTAGGTCAGCTCGCGCTCGGGCTTCTGCCCGCCCAGGCCGTGGGCAACGACCACGGCAGCCCGGTTCGTCGCCTCGCCGGCGGGCAGGTAGAGCTGGCCGCCGGTCTCGCGCAGCCTGCCCTCGGCGGGGTCGGCCGCCTCGGCCGGAGAGGAAGCGTCCTGGCTGGGAAAGGTGACGTGCCGCGAGGGCCAGCGCTCGCCCTCCAGGACCACCTCGGGAGCCTCGGTCTCGTCGCTCATGTCGTGGTTCCTCGATTGTTCGCCGTCGCGTCGCGCAAGGCAGCCAGCAAGTCGGGATCGGAAATCACTCGCGGCACCTTGTTCTGGCCGCCGAGCTTGCCGCGGCTGCGCATCCAGTCCGCGAAGCCTCCGGGCGCTGCGGCGACCACCTCCGGCGCCTTCATCTGAAGGTCGTTGGCGCGGTGCTCGCGGTAGTCGTCGTTCAGCTCCGCGAGCCGGGCGTCGAGGCGCTCGGTGAAGGCCTGGAGACGCGAGTCGTCCGGCCGGTGCCGAGCGAACTCGACGACGAAGAGATGATGGCCGCGGCGCTCCTCGTCGGCCGGGAAGACCGGCCCGACCGAGAAGTCGGCGACCTCCTCGCCGATCGTCTCGGCGGCCTCGGTGACGGCGCGCACGATCTCCTCCTCGATCAGGTGCTCGCCGAAGGCGGAGAGGGACGAGCTGGTCCGGCCGGTGACCAGGATCCGCGGCGGGGCCAGCTCGACGAAGCGCACCGTGTCGCCGAGGATGTAGCTCCAGGCGCCGGCCGCGGTGCTGAGCACGACCGCGTAGTTGACCCCGGTCTCGACGGTCTCGAGCCAGAAGCGTCGGGGGGCGCTCGCCTCCAGCTCCTCTACGGGCACGAACTCGTAGAAGATGCCGCCGTCGACCTGCAGGCGCAGGCCCTCGCCGACGCCGCGGTCGGCGACCGCCAGGAAGCCCTCGCTGGCCGGGTAGACCTCGCGCAGGTCGACCTCGGTGCCGGCCAGGAGCTCCTCGTACTGGTGGCGGTAGGGCGCGAAATTGACGCCGCCGTAGACGATCAGCTCGAGGTTCGGGTAGCAGCCGGTCACGCCGCGGCCCTGCCCGGCGGTGAGCTTCTGCAGGAAGAACAGCAGCCAGCTCGCGGTCCCGGCGAGGGTGCGGATGTCCTGCTCGAGCGACAGCGGGCCCAGGACCTCCAGGCGGCGCTCCCAGTCGGCCGGCAGCTCCAGCGAGCGCGGCGGGTAGGTGAAGCCGCGGAACCAGGAGGGCACCTCGCGGGCCGCGATCCCGGTCATGTCGCCGGCCCGCACGCCGGGCGCGAGGCGCTCCAGCTCGGTGCTGCCGCCCAGCATGAAGTTCTTGCCGCCGAGGATCCGGCTGTCCGGCCGGGCGCGCAGGTGGAAGCTCATCATGTCGAGGACGCCGCGGCGGTTGCCCATCAGCGTGCCCCGGGTCACGGGAATGAACTTGCTGGTGCCGCTGGTCGTGCCGGAGGTCTTGGCGACGTAGGGCACCGGTCCCGGCCAGGTGGCGCCGGCCAGCCTGGGGAAGGCCTGCTGCCAATACTCCTCCCAGAAGTCCTCGTAGCGGCGCAGCGGCACCCTGGCCTGGTAGTCGGCGACCTCCCGGATGGCGCCGAAGCCGTGGTCGCGGCCGAACCGGGTGCCGGCGGCGCGGCGCAGCAGGCGCCGGAGCAGGCGCCGCTGCACGGCGACGGCGTCCTGGCGCTCGAGCTGCGCCAGGCGGCGGCGGGCGTAGAGGCGCAGCAGGGGCGTGGCGTCAAGCATCGGGGCGGCTCCGCCCGCTCGGCTCCAGCAGCATCTCATGGCGGTACTCTGCCCGCACGCAGGGCCGGGTCAGCGGCAGCCGGCAGTAGTCGCCGCGCTGCCAGAGCGCCAGCTGGTCGGCGAAGGTCGTGCTACCCAGCCAGCCGTCCTGGCCGCCGAGCAGCACGACGTAGGTCTCGTCGGGCTGGCCGAGATCGGCCAGGAAGCGGGCGTTGGCGCCGAAACCGACCCGGTGGCGCTTCGAGGACAACCCGTGCGCCGTCTTCATCAGCGTCTCGTTGCTGCCGCCGACCGGCAGGTCGCAGAAGCGGTAGCGGCGGCCGATCACCGGCAGGGCGGACAGCGGGTGAGCCAGGACCAGGCGATGCAGGTCGCCCCAGTTGCGGTGGCGCGCGAAGGTCCTCGCCGCCCGGCGCATCGCCCGGCGCGCCGCCTCGGCGATCCGCGGCGGCGGCAGCGTCGCCATGTCCTCGCGCAGCAGATCCCAGGGCTGCAGGCTGCCGCGGTAGAGCGCCATTCCGTCCTTGCCGTGAAGCTGGTGAAGAAAATCGTGCAGCAACAGCTCGAAGGCCAGCGCACCGGCCGAGTCGGCGGCGTGGTGCCCGTTCCAGTCGCGCAGCGCGCGCAGCAGATCCCGGTGCCGCGCCCTGCCGGTGGCGGCGCCGGCCTCGATCGCCGCCACCAGCAGGTCGCGGATCGCCGGCGCCGAGGGCATGGCGACGTCCCGGTGCAGGTGGCGCAGGTCGGCGAGCTGGACGTCGCGGCGCGCCTCCAGCGCCGCGCGCAGCCGCTGCACCCGCTCGTCGGGCGAGAAGAAGAAGCCGACCGGCACCGGCAGCGTGTCGAGCGGCCGGTCGTTGGCCGAGGCGACGAAGCCGGCATCCGGCTCGAACCGGCGGGGCAGGTCCCGGGCGGTGACGGTGCTGGCCCAGTTGCCCAGCGCGTCCGCAGGCAGCACGAGGTCGTTCGGCCGGCCGGCCGGCCGGCGCGGCAGGTGCGCGGCCATGGCCTGGCCGACCCGGCCCTCGGCATCGGCGAAGATCAGGTTCTGGGCGGGCGCCGCGAACCCCTCGATGGCCGTGGTGAACTCCTGCCAGTCGCGGGCCTGCATCATGCCGAGCATGGCGGTGACCTCGTCGCTGCCGCCGTGGCCGATCCAGGTCAGCGCGAGGTCGCGGGCGACGGCGCCGCGGCGGTTGCGGGCGCCGAGCAGCGGCGCGTCGGTGACGATCGGACCATGCTCGGTCTCGCGCAGGTCGCACAGGCGGTCTCGGCCCCAGCGCACGCGGATCCGCTCGCGGCGCGTCCATACCGTCCCTTCGGGCTGGTCGGTGACGTCGAAGAGGTCGCTGCTGGCGGCATGCAGGCTGGTGCCGCTCCAGGCGATGTGCTCGTTGCGGCCGAGCGCAACGACCGGCAGCCCCGGGATCGCGAGGCCGACGACACGATGGCCGGGCCAGGCCAGGCCGAGGGCCAGCCAGTTGTTCGGCGCCATGATCGAGAGATGCGGGTCGCTGGTCAGGAGCGCGCCGCCGGTGCCGCTGCGCTTCGCCGAGACGGCGGCGGCATTGCTGCCGACCCGGCCGAGGCTGCCCCACAGGCGCTCGAGCGCCTCGGCCGGTCCCGTCGCCCCGGCCAGGCTCGGCACCGGCGCGTGCTCCTCCACCGCCATGCGCTCCCAGAGCGCCGACCAGTCGGAGCGCTCGCGCAGCGGCAGCAGGCGGTGCCAGACCCGCCAGGAGAAGTCGAGCGCGGCCAGCCGGCCGAGGGCCAGCACGTGCTCGACGCGCCAGGGTTCCGGCTCGACGCCGAACAGCCGGAACTCCTCGGGCAGCGAGGGGGCCTGCTCGATCGTCCTGTTCACGCCGGCGACGAAGCCGTCGAGCCAGTCCCGGGTCTCCTCCGGCAGACGTGGCAGAAGCTGCGGCACGGCGCGCGGGAAGTCGACGATGCGCAGCGTGTGGTCGAGGTCGACGGAGGCCGGGCCCAGCAGCTCCGAAAGCCGCCCGTAGGCGATCAGGCGCATGATCTCCATCTGCGCCAGTCTCAGGTGCGCGTGGACGGCGCCCAGGGCGACCGCCGCGTCGCGCGCGCTGGCCGCCTCGACGAAGGGGATCTGCTGGTCGCTCCAGTTGATCCGGACCGCCGCCTCGAGCGGCAGGCGCCGCGGAAAGGCGGACAGCCGCTCCGGCAGACTCACCGTCCGCCGCCCGGCGAGCGTGCCGAGGGCGATGCGGGTGGCCAGCCTCAGCAGGCCATAGGCGTTCTGCCAGTGGGTCATCGGGCGGTTCCGGTCTCAAGCCTAGGGCGGCCATGCCCGACCGAAGGGAGGTTCCGGGTGGCATCGCTCCGCGGCCGGGCGATTGTCGTGCGTCAACGGCCGGCTCGCGGCCAGGGTTCCGCGCACTGTCACCGCTGCGCCGCCCGTGGAACATCCCAAGGCTCCGACCCGTTGCAAGCGACGTCTTGCCATTATCCGTTCGGGAGCCTCGCAGCGACCATGGCCAGCCCAGGCGCCACCGCCGCCCAGGACCGGCGGCCCTTGCCGGCCGGCTTCCACGGCCGCCTGCTGCGCCACCTCGCCGTCGAGATCGGCCCCCTCCTGCTGTTCTTCCTGACCTTCCTGTGGCGGGGCCTGCTGTGGGCGACGGCGGTCTATGCGCTGGCCACGGTCGCCGCCTTCGCGGTGACCTGGGCGAAACATCGGCGATTGCCGGTCCTGCCGGGCGTCACCGCCCTGCTGGTGCTGACCTTCGCCGGCCTGACCCTGGTCCTCGACGACTCGACCTTCATCAAGATCAAGCCGACCGTGGTCAACGGCTTCTTCGGGATCGCGCTGCTCGGCGGCTGGCTCCTCGGCTTCAGGCTGGTCGAGAGGGTGCTGGGCTCGGAGCTCAGCCTCAGCGAGACCGGCCTGCGCCTGTTGACGCTGCGCGCCGGCACCTACCTGCTCGGCCTCGCCCTCGCCAACGAGATCGTCTGGCGCTCGCTGCCGACCGAGCAATGGGTGCTGTTCAAGGTCTTCGTGATCGTCGGCTGCAACCTGACCTTCGCCTGGACCCAGCTGCCGCTCGTGCGCCGCCACCTCAGGCGCGGATAGCCCGCCGCGCCTCTTGCCGCGCCGGTCGCCGGCCTCCTAGGATGCCGGGGTTCGGCTGGGATCCAGGAGGCGACATGGACGGCCTTGAGGCGGCGACGGTGGCGGCCTTCCGTCGTGACGGCGCGGTCCTGCTGCGCGGCGTGCTCGACGCCGGCTGGATCGAGACCCTGCGCGCCGGCCTGGAGCGCAACCTCGCCGAGCCCGGACCCTTCGCCCGGCACTACACGCCGGCCGGCGGCAGCGGCGCCTTCCGCGGCGACTACTGCAACTGGCAGCGGATCCCCGAGTATCGCGCCTTCATGGAGCGCTCGCCGGCAGCGGGCTTGGCGGCAGCGCTGATGGAATCGACGTCCGCCCGCGTCTTCCACGAGCACATCCTGGTCAAGGAGCCGAGCACGGCCGAGCGCACGCCCTGGCACCACGACCAGCCCTACTACTGCGTCGAGGGCCGCCAGACCGTCAGCCTGTGGATTCCGCTCGACCCGGTGGCGCGCGCGACCTGCGTCGAGTTCGTTGCCGGCAGTCACGCCTGGGGCCGCCGCTTCCGGCCGACCAAGTTCACCGGCAACAGCTACGAGCGCGGACAGGAGGACGGCCTGGAGCCGACGCCGCCGATCGACGAGCAGCGCGAGCGGTACCGCATCCTCGGCTGGGACCTGGAGCCCGGCGACTGCATCGCCTTCGACTTCCTGACCCTACACGGCGCGCCGGGCAACGCGGCGCCCGACCGCCGGCGCCGCGCCTTCGCCGCCCGCTTCCTGGGCGACGACGTGGTCTATGCCGAGCGCGCCGGCGAGGTCTCGCCGCCCTTCCCGGAGATCGTCGGGCGGCTGGCCGAGGGTGCCGCCCTGCCCGAGACGCTGTTCCCCATCGTCTGGCCGCGCTGACAAGACAAGTCCTTAGAAGGCTAGCCGGGCCGCCGGCGCAGCCCGAGGAGCAGGCAGGCGGTGGCGACAGCGCAGTAGCCGACGAACAGCCAGCAGCTGGTCTCGCCCGACACGCCGAGGTCGAGCAGCAGGCCGAGCAGCGGCGGCCCGAGCGCCGAGGCGAAGACGCTGATCGCCGCCGCCAGCGCCTTGATGCCGCCGAGGTGCCGGGTGCCGTAGAGCTCGGCCCAGAGGGCCGGCATCAGGGTCGCGTTGAGGCCGCTGGTCAGGCCGATGGCGACGAGGTAGGGCCAGGCCGCGAGCGGCGCGCCGAAGCTGGCCAGCAGGGCCAGGCCGAGCGCGAGCGGCGCCAGCAGGCCGGGCAGCAGCCGGCGCGCGCCGACCCGGTCGATGAGCGGCCCGGCGACGATCGCGGCGACGATCCCGGCCGCGGCGAAGAAGCCGTAGCTGCCGGTGATCCAGGCGGCCGACCAGCCCTTGTCCTCGGCCAGGGTCAGGTGGTGGAAGAACAGCGCCGTGACGATCATCGAGGGCGCGGTGACCGCCGGCAGGATGACCCAGAAGCGGGCGTCGCGCAGCACCTCGCGCCGCGACCAGGAGCGCGCCGCCTCCGGGCGCGCCTCCGCCGCCGCGGCCGCGGCCACCCACGCCGTGTGTCGCTGCACGTGACCCTTGAGCAGCCAGAGCGCCGCGGGCAGCAGCACCAGGGCGCAGAGGCCGGCGGCCGCAAGGTAGGTTCCGCGCCAGCCGAGCCAGGCGATCGCCGCGACCCCGGCCAGGGGAAAGACCGCCTCGCCGACGGCGAAGCCGAGGCCGCCCAGGGCGATCGCCTTGCCGCGGCTGCGGTCGAAGTAGCGCGCCATCGACGTCTGGCTGAGGTGGCTGGCCAGGCCTTGGCCGCTGTGGCGCAGCAGGAACACGGCCGGCACCAGCAGCGCCACGGCCGGGACCAGCGCGGCGGCCAGGCAGGCGCCGATCATCAGCGCGATGACGCCGAGCGTGTAGCGGCGCAGGTCGGCGCGGTCGACCAGACGGCCGGTGAAGGGCAGGGCGGCGGCGCTGAGCAGCGTGCCGGCCATGTAGATCCCGCCCCAGGCGCCGTGGCCGAGACCGAACTCGGCCATGATCGAGGGCCCGAAGATGCCGACGAAGTAGGTCTGGCCGACGCTCGAGAAGCAGGACAGCAGGAAGCCGAACCCGAGGAAGCGACGGTTCGCCCGGGCGAACTCCAGATAGCCGATGGCGCGCATGGCCGGAACTAGCCTGGATTTCTCATACTGGAAGGGGTCGTCATCGCTCCTGGCGGGCTCGATCCGCCAGGAGAGGCCTGAAGAGCGTAGCCGAAGCTACGGTCGAAGGCTTCGACGCCGCGGGCGAGCCCGCCAGGAGCGACCCGAAGGGCGTGGGTTATCGCCG
>NZ_JBBDQW010000054.1:83178-110814 GCF_040905785.1 Tistlia sp. | reverse complement strand
TGGCGCGCCCGGGAAGATTCGAACTCCCAACCTTCTGATCCGTAGTCAGATGCTCTATCCAGTTGAGCTACGGGCGCCCTGTAGAGGTCGCGAGCCCAGCCGGGCGGCGCGAGGGCGGTTGTCTAGCAAAAGCCCGGTGGCGAGGCAAGCGCTCTCGACGCCGCGCGGGCGGCGCGACCCCGCGGGCGGGACCGTCCCGCGGGCCCTCCCCCCGTGCCGGCTTACCGGGCAGTTGAAGAGGCGGCCGCAAAGGCCTTGAGTCATCGAAAAAGTCCGCGAAATGCGCCGGGCAAATGCGCCTTGTCGGGACTCCCGTCATTCGCTAGTCTCCGCCAAGCGGGAGACAGCCCGACTCCGCGGTCTTCGCAAGGTATTGTGGCGTACGCGCGACGCGGGGGGCAAAAGTCGGGCGGTTGGGGCGGAAGGAACACATGACCGGTCTTAGCCGCGTCCTTTCATTGGGCATGCTTCTGGCACTCGGTGCTTGCGCCTTCGGCAACCAGGCCGTGGGACCCTCGCTGTATGGCGACGACTCCTACGACGACCAGAGCCCGCTCGCGCTCGGCACCAGCACCTTCGTGCCGCGGGGCGTGACGCCGGGCCGCGACACCGGGACGGCGGTCGGCAGCCGGATCGACGAGCTGCGCGACCAGCTCGAGGCGCTCCAGGACCAGATCATCGAGGAAAACAGCCAGCTGCAGACGCTGCGCCGCCAGGCGCGGCAGTCGGCTGGCGCCTACCACGAGCTCAAGGGCCGGATGAACGCCCGCCTGACCGTCGGCACGACCCCCGGCAACCCGGAGCTGGTCGAGCAGTGGCGCAAGGCGCAGGCGGAGCTGTCCCAGGTCGACGCCTCGATCAACGACATGAACCGCGTCGCCGGCGAGGTCGATTCCTCGGCGACCCTGGGGGCCTATCTGCTGCAGGCGATCCCGGCGACCTTCCGGCTGTCGGGCGCGGTCGACGAGGACCATCGCCAGCTCGAGATCCTCGAGGACGAGACCAACCAGACCGTGGTTCTGGTCGACCGCCTGGAAAGCGAGCTCACCGAGGACATCGCCCGGCAGAGCGCCTACCTCTCGACCGAGAGGGCCAACCTGACGGCGACCTCGGTGGCGATCCGTAACGGCGAGTACGTCGGCGTCAGCCTGGCCAACCGCGCCTACGGCGTGCCGGCCCCGGCCGCGCCCCAGGGCGCGGCGCCGCTGGTCGGGCGCGCCCGGCCGCTGGTCGTGATCCGCTTCGACAGCCCCAACGTCAACTACGAGCCGGCGCTCTTCTCGGCGGTCAGCGCGGCCCTCGAGCGCCGGCCCAACGCCGGCTTCGACCTGGTCGCGGTGGCGCCGGGCAGCGGCTCGACGGGCGGCGTCAACCTCGCGGCCCAGACGGCCCGGCAGAATGCGGAGAAGGTGCTGCGCTCCCTGACCAACATGGGTCTGCCGGCCGACCGCCTGTCGCTGTCGTCGGTGACCAACCCGCCCGCGACGGTGGGCGAAGTCCACGTCTATGTGCGCTGATCGCGAGGCCGGGACCATGGCGGAGCAAGGCAAGGCCGTTCCGACGGTGCAGGTCGACAACGAGCGGACCCGGGTCACCGAATGGCGCTTCGCGCCCGGTGCGGCGACCGGCTGGCACCGCCACGACCACGACTACGTCGTGGTGCCGATGACCCCGGGCCGCCTCAAGCTGGTCGACGCCCAGGGCAAGGCCAGCTTCTCGGAGCTTACCCCCGGCGTCTCCTACTTCAAGCAGGCCGGCGTCGAGCACGACGTGATCAACCCGAACGACGGCGAGTTCGTCTTCGTCGAGGTCGAGTTCAAGTAGCTCTCGACCGGCCTTCGCGCGGCCCGAACGGCCCCGTCTCCTTGCGGCGCGGCGCCTGCTTGGCTAAGTCCGGGCGACAAGAGCGCGCATGAGGGCCCGATGAACGACCATCCCTTCACCAAGACCTTCCCCGTCTCCTGGTGGGAGCTGCACCGCGACTCCCGCGCCCTGGCTTGGCGCCTGATGGAGAAGGGGCCCTTCAAGGCGGTCGTCGCCATCGCCCGCGGCGGCCTGGTGCCGGCGGCCGTGGTCGCGCGCGAGCTGGAGATCCGCACGATCGACACCGTCTGCATCGCCAGCTACGACGACAAGCGGCAGGGCGAGCTGACCGTGCTGAAGGACGTGCCCGGCGACGGCGAGGGCCTGGTCGTGGTCGACGATCTCGTCGACACCGGCAGCACCGTCCGCAAGGTCCGCGAGCTGCTGCCCAAGGCGCACATCGCCACGGTCTATGCCAAGCCGGCGGGGCGCCCGCTGGTCGACAGCTTCGTGACCGAGGTCAGTCAGGACACCTGGATCCTGTTCCCCTGGGACGCCGAGATGCAGGAGATCGCGCCCCTCGCCCGTCGCTGAGTGTTGGTCAGCGCTCAGCCGACCGGCACGTTGTCGATCAGGCGCGTGCGCCCGAGCCAGGCGGCGGCAAAGAGCCGTGCCGGCCGCTCCAGGCTGTTGAGCTCGCCGAGGTCGTCGGCGGCGCGCAGCTCCACGTAGTCGATCTTGCCGAAGCCGCCGCGGCCCAGGCGCAGGCGCGCCTGGGCGAGGAAGGGCGCGGCCTCCGCGGTCGGATCGACCGCCAGGGCCTCGGCGGTCTCGTGCAGGACGCGGGCGAGCAGCGGCGCCAGAACGCGCTCGCCGGGCTTGAGCAGGCGGTTGCGCGAGGCCATCGCCAGGCCGTCCGCCTCGCGCACCGTCGGCACCGGCGCGATCTCGACGGGAATGTCCAGGTCCGCGGCCATGCGCCGGACGATGGTCAGCTGCTGGTAGTCCTTCTCGCCGAAGAAGGCGACGTCCGGCAGGGCCTGCAGCAGCAGCTTGCTGACGATGGTCGTGACGCCGTCGAAATGGCCGGGCCGGTGCAGCCCGTCGAGACAGGCGGTCAGGCGCTCCACCGCGACCCTGGTCAGGAAGCCGGGCGGATACATCACCGTCACGTCGAGCGGCGCGAACAGCAGGTCGCAACCGGCCACCTCGAGCAGCCGCACGTCCTCTGCCTCGCTGCGGGGATAGCCCTCGAGGTCCTCCTTGCGGTCGAACTGCCGGGGGTTGACGAAGATCGTCGCGACGACGCGCCGGCAGCGCCGCCGGGCCTCGCGCACCAGCGTCAGGTGCCCCTCGTGCAAGGCGCCCATCGTCGGCACCAGCCCGACGCTCTCCCCGGCCTGACGCCAGCCGGCGACCCGCCGACGGAGCGCGGCGACGTCACGGGCGATCGCCAGCGCCTGGCCGGCCTCCGACCCTCCGTTCATGGCTTCGGGGTACGGTCCGGAGCGGGGGCGCTCCCGGCGTGGACGACGTGATCCTCGCCGGGAAAGCGCCGGGCGCGCACCTCCTCGGCGTAGGTCGCCACCGCCTGCTCCAAGGCCTCGCCGAGCTGCCCGTACTGCTTGGCAAAGCGCGGCACGTGGCCGACCGTCAGGCCGGCGAGGTCGGGGGTCACCAGGATCTGGCCGTCGCAGGACGCCGAGGCGCCGATGCCGATGGTCGGCGCGGCGGCGACCGCGGTAGCCTGGGCCGCGACCTCCTCGACCGTGCCCTCGACGACGATCGAGAAGGCGCCGGCGGCGTCGACCGCACGGGTGTCCTCGATCACCCCCTCGGCCTCGCTCGGCGTGCGGCCCTGGGTTCGGAAGCCGCCGAGGAGGCGGACCATCTGGGGCTTCAGGCCGACGTGCCCCATCACCGGGATGCCGCGCTCGACGAGGAAGGCGATCGTTTCGGCCATCTCGCGCCCGCCCTCCAGCTTGACCGCGGCGCAGCCGGTCTCGGCGAGCAGCCGCGCGGCGCTGCGGAAGGCCTGCTCGCGGGATTCCTGATAGCTGCCGAACGGCAGGTCGACGACGACGCAGGCGTGGCCGGCGGCGCGCGCCACGGCGCGGCCATGGGCGACCATCATGTCCAGGGTCACGCCGAGCGTGCTGTCCTCGCCATAGACGACCATGCCTAGGGAATCGCCGACCAGCAGCAGGTCGACCAGCGGGTCGAGGCGCTGTGCCGTCGGATGGTCGTAGGCCGTCAGGCAAACCAGCGGCTCGCCGCCCTTGCGGGCCCGGATCCGCCACGGGGTCATCCTGGGCGCCGGCTTGCCGCCCCCGCCGTACTGAGCCACGACGGCCTCCTCATGCTGCACTGCAGGAAAAGACAGCATTAGCGCGGGCGTCGCGCGGGCGCAACGCGCCCGGGACGAAATCGAGGCTCAGCTGCCCTCGGCAATGCTCCGCAGGGCGTCGATCTCGAGCAGCTCGACGCGCCCGGCCGGCAGCAGGGCGATCAGCCCGCTCTGGCGCAGCTGCGTGAAGGTGCGGCTGACCGTCTCGGTGGTCAGTCCCAGGTAGTCGCCGATGTCGTTGCGGCTCATCGGCACCGAGACCGGATTGGCCGCCTGGCCGCGATAGGCCGAGCGCTGGCCGAGCGTCAGCAGGAAGCTGGCGATCTTCTCCCGCGCGGTCTTGCGGCCGAGCAGCAGCATCTGTTCCTGGGCGACGGCGAGCTCGTGGCTGGCCATGCCGAGCAGCCGTCGCTCCATGCGCGGAAAGCGCTCGAGCAGCGCCTCCAGCTTGCGCCGGGGGAAGCGGCAGAGCGAGGCATGGGTAACCGCCTCGGCGCTGTAGGCATAGCTCTCGTCGGCTGCCAGGCCGAGGAAGTCGCCGGCGAACAGGAAGCCGATGATCTGGCGCCGCCCGTCGGGAAGCAGCTTGTAGACCTTCACCGCGCCGGCGGTGACCGAGTAGAGGTGCGTCGCCTCCTCGCCCTCGTCGAACAACGGATCGCCGGGGTGCAGCTCGACGTTCTGGACGATGCGGGTGACGTGATCGAACTCCTCCTCGCCGAGGGGCGCGCAGAAGGTCAGGTGGCGCACGGAGCAGGCGCCGCAGGGCGAGCCGGCCTCGCCCCGCTCGCGCTCCTGCGCAGGCGACAGGCCGGCGATCCGTCCGATGTCGAAGGGGGAGTGACGCTGCTGCATGTCTTGGGCGCCTTGTTCGCGGTACCGACACCGGCCGGATGCCAACCCCGATGCGCGCACCTTAACATCGGGGCGCGTACGAAGCGATGCGTGTGCCGAAGACTTCGGCGTGCGATTGACGCAGGTCAAGGCCGCGCGCGCCACCAGCGTCCCAGACTGAGGAGTGCGCAACTTCAGCATCCAGCCTCTCACGCCCGATCGGGTCTTCCTCGCCTACCCCTTGGTGCGCAGCGCCCTGGCCGAGGTGACCCTGGCGGGCTGGACGGCCTTCGCCGGGGCGCTGCTCTGCGACGAAGGACCGCGGCCGGAGGGCGGCATCCTGACGGTCGCCAACGAAAGCGGCGTCATCGTCGGCCTCGTCGCCTACCGCGGCCGGGCCGACCTGGTGGAGGGCAAGGTCCTGGACGTCGAGCGCCTGCTGGCCTTCGAGCTGCTCGACCGCCAGGGTGTCGCGGGCCTGATCGCCGAAGCGCTGGAAGCCGAGGCCGCCAGGCTCGGGTGCCGGGCGATCCACACCTGCCTGCCGGTCGTCGAGGGCGAGCAGCGGCCGGGCTGGCTGGTTGCGCTGCTTCAGGCGCGCGGGCACCATGTCGCCAGCATGTCGCTCTGCAAGAGGTTGGCCGCCGGCTGATCCATTCGGGCAGCCCTGTCCGGACGGCGGCTCCCGCCGCCGCCAGGAGTCGCGATGATCCGCCGCCTGCTCGTACTGCTGCTCGCCCTTGCGCCGGCCGGCATCGGCGCGCCTCTCGCCGCCGAAGATGCGACCACGCTTCGGCCCACGCCGCCCGCGGCTTCCAGCCTGCCCGCCCCCACCCCGGCCCCCACCCAGGCGGCACCCACCCAGGCCGCCCCCACCCAGGCGGCCCCCATTCCGGCGGCCCCCACTCAGGCCACGCCTTTCGAGGCCGGTCTGGTCGCGGCGGCCAATCCGCACGCCGCGGAGGCCGGGATGGCAATGCTGCGGCTGGGCGGCTCGGCGATGGACGCGGCGGTCGCGATCCAAGCGACGCTCGGCCTGGTCGAGCCGCAGTCGTCCGGCATCGGCGGCGGCGCCTTCCTGCTCTACTGGGACGCGGCGAGCCGCACGCTCCACGCCTACGACGGCCGCGAGACGGCGCCGGCGGCGGCGACGCCGGGCCAGTTCCTGCGCGAGGACGGCTCGGCCATGGAGTTCTACGAGGCCGTGGTCGGCGGCCTGGCGGTCGGCGTGCCGGGCGTGCCGCGCCTGCTGGAGCTGGCCCATGGCCGGCACGGCAGCCTGGACTGGGCCGGCCTGTTCCAGCCGGCCATCGCCCTGGCACGCGACGGCTTCGCGATCTCGCCGCGCCTGGCCATGATGCTCGCCGAGGACCCCTATCTGGACCGGTTCCAGGCCACGCGCGACTACTTCCACCGGCCGGAGGGCGGCCCGCGGCAGGCGGGCGAGCGACTGGTCAACGCGGCCTACGCCGACAGCCTGGAGGCGCTCGCCGCCGGCGGCGCCGAGGCCTTCTACGAGGGCCCGCTCGCCGAGCGCATCGTCGAGGCCGTTACCTCGGCGCCCGGCAACCCCGGCCGCATGACCCTGGCCGATCTCGCCGGCTACGAGGCGATCGCGCGCCCGCCGCTCTGCGCCGGCTACCGGGGCTTCCGCGTCTGCGGCATGCCGCCGCCGACCTCCGGCGGCATCGCCGTGCTTCAGATGCTCGGCATCCTGGAAAACTTCCAGCTGGAGGAGGAGACGCCGAACTCCCTCGACTCGCTGCACCTGCTCGCCGAGGCGGGGCGGCTCGCCTTCGCCGACCGCAACGTCTACGTCGGCGACAGCGACTTCGTCGAGGTTCCGATCGAGCGGCTGCTCGACGAGACCTACCTGCGCAAGCGCGCCGCTCTGGTCCAGCGCAGCCGCAGCCTGGGCATCGCCGTGCCGGGCGAGATCAAGCAGAAGGCCGCGCTCGCCCCTCAGTTCGAGCCACCTTCGACCAGCCACTTCGTGGTGCTCGACGCGGCGGGCAACGTCGCCTCGATGACCAGCTCCGTCGAAAACGCCTTCGGCTCTCGGCTGATGGTCGGCGGCTTCATCCTGAACAACCAGCTGACCGACTTCGCCTTCACCCCGGAGATCGAGGGCGTCGCCGTGGCCAACGCCGTGGCGCCGGGCAAGCGGCCACGCAGCTCGATGGCACCGACCATCCTGTTCGACGCCGAGGGCGCCTTCTTCGCGGCGACCGGCTCGCCGGGCGGCAGCCGGATCATCGGCTATGTCGCCCAGAGCGTGATCGCGCTCGTCGACTGGAAGCTCAGCGCGCAGCAGGCGGTCGCCCTGCCCCACGTGGTCAACCGCAACGGCACGACCGACCTGGAGGCCACGACACCGCTGGAGGCCTTCTCCGAGGAGCTCACGGCCCGCGGCCACGAGGTCCGCATCCGGCCGCTGACCAGCGGCCTGCATGCGATCCGCCGCGACGGTGAGGACTACGACGGAGGCGCCGACCCGCGCCGCGAAGGCGTGGTTCTCGCCGAGTAGGCCGCCTTCGCCTGAAGCGGCAGCGGTCCGAGCGCGGCGCCTCAGCGGTCGTTGCCGGGACGGGGCAGCGAAGGACCGGGCTCGCCAGCCTCGCGGTTCCGGCCGCTGCCGCCGGTGAGGCGCTCGAGCAGGCTCTCGAGCAGGCCCGGCGACTCGCCGGAGACGGGCGCCGCCGGCCTGTCGCGCGGCTCGGGAGCGCCGCCCGGCACCGAGGCGGCATAGGTCAGCGGACGCACCGGCAGGCCTTCCGAGATGCGCGTCACGATCGCCTGCCACAGCTGGCTCGGCAGGCCGCCGCCGGTCACGCCCTCCATCGGCTTGCCGTCGTCGTTGCCGAGCCAGACCGCGACGGTCCAGTCGGCGGTGAAGCCGACAAACCAGGCGTCGCGAAAGTCCTGGCTGGTGCCGGTCTTGCCGGCCGCTGGCCGGCCCGGGTCGGCGCGGCGCCCGGTGCCGCGGACGACCGCCGTCTCGAGCATATCGACGAGGCCGGCTTGCGCTGCCGGCGCCACGACACGCCCGGGGCCGTCGCCGTGACGGGCGTAGATCCGCTCGCCGGCCTTGGTCTCGATCAGCGACACGCCATAGGGCCAGACCCCCTCGCCGCCGTTGGCGAGGGTGGCGTAGGCCGCCGCCATGTCCAGCACGCTGACCTCGGAGGTGCCGAGCGCGAGGCTGAGGTTCTCGGAGAGCGGTGTGGTGATGCCGAGACGGCGGGCGGTCGCGGCGACCCGCTCGACGCCGACGCTCTGGGCCAGGCGCACCGCCGAGGTGTTGATCGAGAGAGCCAAGGCGTCGCGCAGGCTGACCGTGCCGCGGTAGTCGTGGCTGAAGTTGGCCGGCCGCCAGGGGCCGTTCGGCGTGGCGAACTCGATCGGCGCGTCCAGCACCGGACTGTCGGGGGTCATGCCGGCTTCGAGGGCGGCCAGGTAGATGAAGGGCTTGAAGGCCGAGCCGGGCTGGCGCAGCGCCTGGACCGCGCGGTTGAACTGGCTGTCGCCATAGCTGCGGCCGCCGACCATGGCACGCACCGCGCCGTCCGGTGCCATCACGACGACGGCTGCCTGGCTGGCGCCGGCGGCAATGCCCGGACCGTCGAGCAACCTCGCGGCCTCCTCCTCGACGATGCGCTGCAGCCGGGAGTCGAGGGTCGTCGAGACGATCATGTCGCCGTCCAGCGGGCCGCTTTCCTCGACCACCCGGGTCAGCGCCCAGTCGGCAAAGTAGCGGCCGCGGTCGGCGACCTCGGCCTCGCCGCGCCGCCGCTCGCGGACCGCCAGCTCGAGCTCGGCCTCGGACAGGAAGCCGGCGTCGGCCATGGCCTGCAGCACCGTCACGGCGCGCCGGTGGGCGAGGTCGGCGTCGTTCGCGGGGTTGTAGCGCGAGGGCGCCTTGAGCAGGCCCGCGATCATCGCCGCCTCGTAGAGCCCGACCTCGCGCGCCGACTTGCCGAAGTAGCGCCTCGCCGCCGCGTCGACGCCGTAGGTGCCGGCGCCGAGATAGACCCGGTTGAGATAGAGCGAGAGGATCCGGTCCTTGCTGAGTTTGCTCTCCAGCCAGAAGGCCAGCAGCATCTCCTGGACCTTGCGCTTGACCGTGCGCTCCGGCGTCAGGAAGAGGTTCTTGGCAAGCTGCTGGGTAATCGTCGAGCCGCCTTGGCGCAACTGGCCGGACACCAGGTTGGCGACCGCGGCGCGCAGGATGCCGATCGGGTCGAGGCCGATGTGGCTGTAGAAGCGGCGGTCCTCGACCGCCAGCACGGCCTGCGGCAGATGTGCCGGCAGCTCGGCGACCGCGAGCGAGTCGCCGTAGAGGTCGCCGAAGGCGGCGAGCGGGCGGCCGTCGGCGTCGATCAGCCGCACGCTCGGCTTGCGGGTCAGCTCGCCGAGCGCCGAGACCGAGGGCAGGTCGTAGGCGTACCAGGCGAGCACCCCGCCCAGCGCCACGGCGATCCAGATCGCGGCGACGCCGAGCCACAGGGCGGCGCGGCGCAGCCAGCGCCAGCTGCGTGGCGGCGCGGCCGCGCGGCCGCGGCGGCGGCCGCCCTGGCCGGACTTGGCTTGGCCGGACTTGGCTTGGCCGGACTTGGCTTGGCCGGACTTGCCCTTGCCGGCCTTGGCTGCGGCGGCACCGCGCCGGCGGCGCTGGACGGCGCTGGCCTCGATGTCGGCGCGCAGGGCGGGCGTGGCTGTGCGGCGTGGCATGCTTCGCTGTGCTATAGGGGCGGGTTCGAGTAGCACAGGTATCGGAGTTGACACCATGGCCCTGGTCGTTCGGGCGGCGCGGCCCGAGGACGCCCGGACGGTCGTCGCCTTCTGCCGGGCGCTGTCGGCCTACGAAGGGCTCGACCCGCCTGGCCTCGACGAGGACCGCTTCCGTGCGGACGGCTTCGGGCCGGATGCCGCCTTCGCGACGCTGATCGCCGAATTGGACGGCGATGCGGCGGGCTATGTCCTCTACTGCCCGATTTACGACACCGGCGAGGGGGTGCGCGGCCGTTACGTCGCGGATCTCTACGTCGCCGACTGGGCGCGCCGGCGCGGCGTCGGCCGGGCGCTGCTGCGCGCGGTCGCACGCGGCGCCGCGGCGCGCGACGGCCACTACCTGGTCTGGACCGCCATGCGCGCCAACCCGGTCGCCCGCGCCTTCTACGACAGCTTGGCCGAGGGCCTGGACGACCTGATCGTCTACTGGACCGACCCTCCCGCCTTCACGCGCCTCGGCGCCGACTAGACACCCCCTTCAATCTGGCTCTGGGCGTTCCCTGATGTGCCTGGAACGGAGGGCCGCCGCCGTGGCCGCAGCAAGCGCAGCCGTCCCCAAAAACATCGGCGTCGCGCCGAGCGCGTCGGAGGCGAACCCGGCTGCGGCCGGACCGAGTACGCTGCCCGCGGCAACGGCAAGAAGCGCGGCAGTGAAGCTTTGCGACGGGAGGGCCGGGAAGAGCCGCTCCGACCAGAACGCCAGAACGGCGCTCATCATCATGACGTAGACGCCCTGAAGCCCCGCCGAGAGAACCACGCCCGCCCAGCTTGTCGGCAGCAGCGCGACGAGACCCGAAGACAGGGCGGACGCCAACAGCAGAAGGCGCAGGAGCCACGGCAGGCCCGTGGACGCCTTCGCGCTTCCAGTGAAAAGCCCGATGAGGCCGAAGATTCCGCAACAGATGAAGACGAGGCCCCCGGAGGCGTTCGCCGGAAGGCCCGCCACTCCCCCGGCCTGCGCGATCCGATCGGCCGCGAAAGAGATGTAGATCGCCGAAGTAGCACCATAGCAGAGGCCGATCCCCAACAGCGGTATGGCCGGCGGTTGAAGCAGCAGGCTCCATCGCTGCGTGACCCCCGGACCCGGCGTGCCGGCGACCTCCCGCAGCGCCATCCAGTTGCCGAGAAGCGAGACGACGCTGGCGATCGCGAAGGTGGCCCAGCAAAGCCGCCACGAAATGCCGCCGATGCTCATGAGAAGCGCCGCGCCCCCCGCAGCCGCGATCCCGAGGCTCGTGCCGGTGCTGACCAAGGAAAGCGCGGCCGGCCTCGACCCGTCCTCCACCTTTCGGTGGATCACGTTGTTGAACGGCGCCCAGGAGAAGCCGGCGCTCGACATCGCGAGAAGGACCCCCACGGAAAGGACCGGCAGGTTCGGCGCCGCGGCGACGATCCCCATGCCGAGGGTCGCGGCGACCAGACCGCAAACGATGGACAGACGCGGCCCTGTCCGGTTCGTCATGACCTGCGAAACCAGCAGGCCCACGAAGAAACCCAGGAAGCCCAGGCTCGAGACGAAGCCCGCAGACTGGGTCGAGATCCCGAACACAGATTTGAACTGCGGTAGAAACAGGCCGAATCCCATACGGGCCGGCCCGTAGGTGATCGCGGTCGCGGCAAAGCCAGCGGCGGACAGCTTCCAGAAAGGCGTCATGAAGGAGCGAACGACACCGACGGGCAGGAAGTTCTGCCTGCCGGTCGCTACTTGCCTGGCACTCGGCCGAGGGACCGCTGCGCTCACACCCTCTTCAGTGCGATCTGCATCGTAGCGACCGTCATCTCCTGGCTTGGCAAATGAACCCTGACCCTAGTCAGCAACCGTCCGCGGAGCCGGATCGGGATCGTGCCTGGCGGGCGGGAAGCGGAGCGTCGCCCGAGTGCCCCGCTCGGGGTCGCTGTTGATCTCCAGGCCGCCGCCGTGCAGCTCGATCAGGCCACGGACCAACGGCAGGCCGAGGCCGGTGCCCGGCTGGCTGCCGCCGGCACGGCCGATCTGGCCGAAGGCCTCCAGGGCCCGCTCGACGTCGGATTCGCTCATCCCGACGCCGGTATCGGCGACGGTGACCAGGACTCCGCCCGCGGGGTCGGGCGCGAAGCGCAGCCAGACCTGGCCGCCGGCCGGCGTGAACTTGCAGGCGTTCGACAGCAGGTTGACCAGCATCTGCTTGGCGGCGCGCCGGTCGGCCAGCAGCTGCAGGTCGTCCGGCTCGACCGAGTGGTCGATCTCGACGCCGCTCTCGTCGGCGAGGCCGCGCACCAGCGTGCGGCAGGAGCGCGCCAGCTCGGCCGCCGAGAGCCACTCGCGCTCGATCTCCATCTTGCCGGCTTCGATCTTCGAGAGGTCCAGGATGTCGTTGATGATCGACAGCAGGTGCGCGCCGCTGTCGTAGATGTCCTGGGCGTACTCGACGTACTTCGGCTCTGCGATCGCTCCGAACAGCTGGTCGCGCAGGATCGAGGAGAAGCCGAGCACGGCGTTGAGCGGCGTGCGCAGCTCATGGCTCATCATCGCCAGGAAGGCCGACTTCGTTCGGTTCGCCTCCTCGGCGCGCAGCCGCGCGGCGTTGGTCTCCTCGCTGGTCATCCTGAGGCGCTCGGCGAGGTCGGCGAGCTGCCGGTTGGCCTGGGCGATCGCCCGCTCCTGGCGCTTGCGCTGCGAGATGTCGACCACCGAGATCAGCAGCACCGGCTCGCCGCCGAAGACCGTCGCCTTGCCCGAGAGCAGGGCCCAGAAGCGCCGCCCGCCGGAGTCCTTGAGCTCGATCTCGGCGTCGCGCAGCAGGCGCTCGCTCTTGAGCCGCTCGACCAGGCGGGTGCGGTCCTCGACATTGACGTAGAAGTCCGGCGCGTGCTGGCCCGGCGCCTGCTCGAGCGGCACGTGGAACAGCTCGGAAGCGCTGGCATTGACGTAGACGACCCGGGAGTCGGACAGGCGGGTCAGCACCAGGGCGACCGGTGAGGTGTCGGCGAGGGTGCGGAACAGCTCCTCGCGCTCGATCAGGCTCGCCTCCAGGCGGCGGATCTCAGTGATGTCGTTGCGCAGGCAGGCGAAGCCGACGCCCGGAATTCGCATTTCCTGCACCAGATGCCATTCGCCGCGCACGCGCTGCTCGAAGGGCCCCGGGCGCGGGCGGTGCAGTCGCTCCAGGCGCTTGGCCAGGTAGGCCTCGGGATCGGCCTGCGCCAGGGGATCCTGCACGACCCCGGGCACCGCCATGGAGCGTCGGACGATCTCGAAGAAGTGCACCCCCTCGAGCTCCGCGAAGCTCGGCATATGGGGAAAGGTGCGCCGGTAAGCCTGGTTGAAGTAGATAAGCCGGTCGTCGTCGTCGAAGAGGATCAGCGCCTCGGGCAGCTCCTCGAGTGCCGTGCGCAGCAGGGCGTTCAGGCGCTCCGCCTGGCTCGCCTTCTCGGTCTGGCCGATCGTCAGCACGCGCAGAGTTCTGCCGGCCAGCTCCAGCTCGCCGGCTTGCAGCGTGCAGAGCAGCGGCGGGCCCTCGCCGCGCAGCAGCCGGCAGCGCCCGCCGGCGGCGAGACAGTGCTCGTCCGCCGGATCGGCCAGAAGCTCCCCGAAGGGCCGGCCGATCAGGCTTGCGGCCTCCCGCTGCAGTAGCGCCTCCGCCGCGCGGTTGGCCGAGGCGATCCGGCCGGAGGGGTCGAGCGCGACCAGGGCCGCCGTGCGCTCCGCGAGCGCCGACGCGTCGCCGGATTCTTCGGAAATCCCGACTGCCAAGGACATCTTCCCCCGCCACCCCGCCGGCCCCGCCCAGGATTAGTCTGGCGGCGATCCGTTAAGCGAGGATTAACCATCGTCCGAGAGCGCGATTCGGCGCAAGCGGAGGTGCCGAGGCGCGGCTTTCGCGACTTCTTAACCGCTCGCCGCCTATTGCGGTTGAACCCCCGGCTCGTTCTCTTGATTGTCGGCTGGGGCGTGCCAGAAATCCGCGTCCTTCTCTCCCAGGCAAAGGAAACCTTCGTGCCCCATCCCCTGCTTGCCCCGGCTCTCGCCGCCTGCCTCCTCGTCGCAGCGAGCGGCGGCACGAGCGCAGCGGTCTCTCCGGAGGCCGTCGGACCGATCCTGGTGGAAGCGATCGACCGTGCCGACGACAGCTGCTGGAGGGACCCGGAGAAGGCTTCGCGCTATGCCGCCGACAGGCTGGAGCGCAACGGCTTCGACGTCGTACGCGAGGAGCTGGGGGAAAAGCTGTCGGAAGAGGGCTACGTGCTCTACTTCGGGGTCATCGCCGAGCGCTCGGGCGGCTCCTGCTCGGGCACGCTCCACATCTTCCTCTCGAAACCGACCTGGCGCGAGGGCGAGCGAGGCGAGCACACCGTCGGCCCGGACACGTCACGGGTGTCGGCGCCCAAGAGCGCCGACCAGCACGTCCTCGGCAGGCTGCGCTCCTTCATCGAGCAGCTGTAGAGGCGGTCTCGGGGTCACCGGTCGCCGGGCGAGCGAACCGCGAAGGACGAGTCTCCACCTGATCCGGCAGCCGGCACCCTTCCCGAGCCTCACACGTCGAGGTTGGCGACCTCGAGGGCGTGGGTCTGGATGAACTCGCGGCGGGGCTCGACGAGGTCGCCCATCAGGGTGTCGAAGATGCCGTCGGCGTCCTCGGCGTGGGCGACGCGGACCTTGAGCAGCGAGCGCGCGTTGGTGTCCAGGGTGGTCTCCCAGAGCTGCTCGGGGTTCATCTCGCCGAGGCCCTTGTAGCGCGACAGCGAGACGCCCTTGCGGCCCCAGGCCAGCACCGTGTTGGCCAGGGAGACCGGGCCCCAGACCGTCGCCTCGCGGTCCTTGCCGCGCAGCGTCGCGCGCCGCTCGTAGGTGTCCTTGAGCTCGACGGCGATGGCGTCGAGCTGGCGCGCCTCGCTCGACTGGATCAGGGCGGAATCGACGCGCCGGCTTTCCGGCACGCCGCGCAGCGTGCGCGTGAACAGCAGGCCGCCGTCGGCCGAGGCCAGGCCCTGCCAGCCGCGCTCGTGCTCGGGTGCCAGGGAATCCAGGCGCGCCGCGATCGTCCGCGCCGCCGCCTCGGCCCGCTCCGGGTCGTCCAGGATCTCGCGGCTGAGGGCGCCGGAGATGGCGCTCTGCTCGACCACGTCCCAGGAGCCGACCTTGTTGACCAGCGATTCCATCAGGTGCCGGGCGCGCAGGGACTTGCGCACCAGGTCGGCCAGGTCCTCGCCGGCCCGCTGACTGCCCGGCAGACCTGGCTCCGGGGCGAACTCCAGCACCGCCTCGCGGATCGCGGACCCGATCAGGTACTCCTCCATCTCGCGGTCGCCCTTCATGTAGGTCAGGCTGTCGCCGCGCTTGGCGCGGTAGAGCGGCGGCTGGGCGATGTAGAGATGACCGGCCTCGATCAGCTCGCGCATCTGCCGGAAGAAGAAGGTCAGCAGCAGGGTGCGGATGTGGCTGCCGTCGACGTCGGCGTCGGTCATGATGACGATCTTGTGGTAGCGCAGCTTGCCGAGGTCGAACTCCTCGGGGCCGATGCCGGTGCCGAGCGCGGTGATCAGGGTGCCGATCTCCTGGCTGCCCAGCATCTTGTCGAAGCGCGCCCGCTCGACGTTGAGGATCTTGCCGCGCAGGGGCAGGATCGCCTGGAACTTGCGGTCCCGGCCCTGCTTGGCGGAGCCGCCGGCCGAATCGCCCTCGACGATGAACAGCTCCGACTTGGCGGGGTCGCGCTCCTGGCAGTCGGCGAGCTTGCCGGGCAGCGAGGCGACGTCGAGCACGCCCTTGCGCCGGGTCAGCTCGCGCGCCTTGCGCGCCGCCTCGCGGGCGGTCGCCGCCTCGACGACCTTGCCGACGATCTTGCGCGCCTCGTTCGGGTTCTCCTCGAAGAACTGCTGCAGCTTGTCGTTGACGATCGACTCGACGATCGGCCGGACCTCGGAGGAGACCAGCTTGTCCTTGGTCTGGCTGGAGAACTTGGGGTCCGGAACCTTGACCGAGAGCACGCAAGTCAACCCCTCGCGCGCGTCGTCGCCGGTCAGCGTCACCTTTTCCTTCTTCAGCAGGCCGGACTCGGTCGCGTAGCCGTTGACCTGCCGGGTCAGGGCGCCGCGGAAGCCGGCGAGGTGGGTGCCGCCGTCGCGCTGCGGGATGTTGTTGGTAAAGCAGAGCATCGTCTCGTGGTAGCTGTCGGTCCACTGCAGCGCGACCTCGACGATCACCCCGTCGCGCTCGGCGATCAGGTGGATCGGCGGGTCGACCAGGCTCTGCTTGCTGCGGTCGAGATAGCGCACGAAGGCGATCAGGCCGCCCTCGTAGTGGAGGTCCGAGACCACCGGGTCGGGCTTGCGCGCATCGGTCAGGCGGATGCGCACGCCCGAATTCAGGAAGGCGAGCTCGCGCAGGCGGTGCTCCAGGGTCGCGAAGTCGAACTCGGTCCGGGTGAAGATCTCCGTCGAGGGCAGGAAGGAGATCTCGGTGCCCTTGCGCTCCTGGGCGTCGCCGCGCACCGTCAGCGGCTCGACCGCGACGCCGCCGGCGAAGCGCATCCAGTGCTCCTTGCCGTTGCGCCAGATGCGCAGCTCGAGCCATTCGGAAAGGGCGTTGACGACCGAGATGCCGACGCCGTGCAGGCCGCCGGAGACCTTGTAGGAGTTCTGGTCGAACTTACCGCCGGCGTGGAGCTGGGTCATGATGACCTCGGCCGCCGAGACGCCCTCCTCGTGGTGGATGTCGACCGGGATGCCGCGGCCGTTGTCCGAGACCGTCACCGAGCCGTCGCCGTTCAGGGTGACCTGGACGGTGTCGCAGTAGCCGGCGAGGGCCTCGTCGACGGCGTTGTCGACGACCTCGTAGACCATGTGGTGCAGGCCCGAGCCGTCGTCGGTGTCGCCGATGTACATGCCCGGGCGCTTGCGCACGGCGTCGAGCCCGCGCAGCACCTTGATCGAATCGGCGCCATAGGCGGCGCCGGCGGCAGCGTGGGCGTCGTCCTGGACGGTGCTGCGGTCAGCCGTCGGGGTGGCGTCGTCAGCCATAGGGTTGGGTTTCTGCTCTGTCATGATGCCTACTCAGTCTAGCATATATGGGGTCGACGACAGCCGAGTTCTTGTAGGAATCAGGCCTGCACGCGCAGCAGGCCCTCGTGCACCAGGACGCGCTGGGCGGCCTCGCCGAGCGGCTCGAAGACCCCGGCGTCGGTGCCGGTCAGCCAGGCCTGCGCGCCGAGCGCCAGCAGCTCCTCGAAGAGCGCGCGGCGGCGGCCCTCGTCGAGGTGCGCGGCGACCTCGTCGAGCAGCAGCAGCGGCACCGCGCCGCGGTCGAGCGCGATCAGGCGGGCGTGGGCCAGCACGATGGCGATCAGGAGCGCCTTCTGCTCACCCGTCGAGCAGAGCGCCGCCGGCAGGCCGCGCTCCAGGTGAAGCACGCTGAAATCGGCCCGGTGCGCGCCGACCGCCGCCCCGCCGGTCTCGGCATCGCGCCCGCGTCCGCGCTCCAGCGCCGCGCGCAGGGCGCTCTCGACCTCGACCGCCGGCTGCTCGTCGAGCTGGGTCTCGGCGTCGCCGGCCAGCCCCAGGCCGGCGCGCGGGAAGGCGCCGAGGCTCTGGGCGCAGGCGCCGGCCAGGCGCTCGACGGCGGCGCGCCGCGCGGCGCCGATGGCGACGCTGCGCTCGGCCAGGCTGTCCTCGAGGGCGCCGACCCAGACCGGGTCCCAGCCGCCGGCGCGGAGCAGACGGGAGCGCTCGCGCAGCGCCTTCTCGAAGGCGCCCAGGCGCCCGGCGTGGCGGGCGTCGAAACCGTAGACCAGGCGGTCCAGAAAGTGCCGCCGGGCGGAGGGGCCGTCGAGGAACAGGCGGTCCATCTGCGGCGTCAGCCAAACCGCCGAGAGCAGCTCGCCGAGCGCCTGCTGGCTGGCGGCCCGCTCGCCGTCGACCTGCACCAGGCGCTTCTCGGCGGCCTCGGGGCGGGCGGCGGGGTCGCTGCCGGTGCCGAGGCTGTGCGGGCCCAGCGGCGTCACCAGCTCGGCGGCCACCGCCCAGCCCACGCCCGGCGCCTCGTTGGCCGGCGAGCGGCTGGCCAACTCGGCGAGCGGCGCCCGGCGCAGGCCGCGCCCCGGCGTCAGCAGCGAGATCGCCTCGAGCAGGTTGGTCTTGCCGGCGCCGTTCGGCCCGGTCAGGACGACCGGCCGCGCGTCGACCACCAGCTCGCTCTGGCGCAGGTTGCGGAAGCGGGTCAGGGCCACCCGGCGCAGCCACAGGGGTCCGCTCGGACGCGGCTCAGCCTGGGTCGGTACGGGCGGGCGGTCGGACAAGGCGGTCGCGGAGGCTCCCAGGGGCCGGTCGGCCGGGGTCAGGATCGCGGCCCCGCTGCAGGCGGTCGCAGGACCCCGGCGCCGGGTCTTCCGGCGGCAGGGCTGCTGTCGAGGGGCAAGAAGACGAGCTCTGGCGGGCGCAGCGTGGCTAAACCCGCATCGGCATCAGCACGTAGAGCGCGCTGGAATCGGTGACGTCGCGGACCAGGGTCGGCGAGGAGGCGTCGGCCATGGCGAACTCGGCGCCCTCGCCCTCGATCTGGCTGGCGATGTCGAGCAGGTAGCGCGAGTTGAAGCCGATCTCGATCGTCGGGCCGCTGTAGCTGATCGAGAGGTCTTCCTCGGCGCTGCCATTCTCCGGGCTGGTCGCCGAGAGGGTCACGGTGCCCTCGGTGACACTCATCTTGACCGCCCGGCTCTTCTCGCTGGAGATCGTAGAGACGCGGTCGACGGCCTCGGCGAAGGACTTGCAGTCGACCTCCATGAGCTTGTCGTTGCCGGTCGGAATGACCCGCTCGTAGTCGGGGAAGGTGCCGTCGATCAGCTTCGAGGTCAGGATCGTCGCGCCGAAGGCGAAGCGGATCCGCGTCTCCGAGAGCGAGACGGTCAGCGCGCCGTCGACCTCGTCGATCAGCTTGCGCAGCTCGTTGACGGTCTTGCGCGGCACGATGACGCCGGGCATGCCCTCGGCGCCCGACGGCAGCGGCATCTCGAAGCGGGCCAGGCGGTGGCCGTCGGTCGCCACGGCGCGCAGCACCGGCACCTCGCCGCTGGTCGCGGCGTGCAGGTAGATGCCGTTGAGGTAGTAGCGCGTCTCCTCGGTCGAGATCGCGAAGCGGGTCCGGTCGATCAGGTGCTTGGCCTCGCGCGCCTGCAGCTCGAAGCTGTGCGGCAGCTCGGCGGCGCCGGCGGTCGGAAAGTCCTCGCGCGGCAGGGTCGCCAGGCTGAAGATCGAGCGGCCGGCGCGCAGGCTGAGCTGGCCCTCGGCCCCGGCCGACAGCTCGACCTCCGCGCCTTCGGGCAGCTTGCGGATGATGTCGTAGAGCGTGTGCGCCGGCGCGGTCGTGGCGCCCGGCGTCGAGACCGCCGCCTCGGTCTGCTCGACGATCGTCAGGTCCATGTCGGTCGCGGTCAGCCCGAGCCGGCCGTCCTGCGCCTCGAGCAGCACGTTCGACAGGATCGGGATGGTGTTGCGCCGCTCGACGACACTCTGGACATGGGCCAGCGCCCGCAGGAGGGCCGCGCGTTCGATCGTCAGCTTCATCGTCGGGAAACTCTTCGGTCTGGCAGGAGGCGCCTTGGGTGGACACGGAACCGCAACGGCGCGAGCAGTGCGGGCAGGACCCGTCTTCGCAAGCGCGTGCCACGACTCGGCGGCACCGGATTTCGGGGGCGCACTATAGCATAGCGGCCTAATAGCGTAAGGATTTTCACGCCTTTAGCGACAGCCGCCGAAGCGCGGAGGCCCCAGCCGAGGCCGCCGGAAGGGGGCTGCGGCCGGCGGCGCGGCCGCCGCCTCGGCTCAGGCCTCCAGCATGCGCCGCAGCAGCTCGACATCCTCGGCGAAGCTGGGGTCGCCGGCGCGCAGCTCGTCGACCTTGCGCACGGCGTGCATCACCGTGGTGTGGTCGCGGCCGCCGAACTTGCGGCCGATCTCGGGCAGCGAGCGGCTGGTCAGCTGCTTGGCCAGGTACATCGCGACCTGGCGCGGCCGGGCGACGGCGCGGGCTCGGCGCGCCGAGGTCATGTCCGCGAAGCGGATGTTGAAGTGCTCGGCGACCCGCTTCTGGATCTCCTCGATGGTGACCCGGCGGTCGGAGGCGCGGAGCAGGTCGTGCAGGACCTCCTGGGTGGTCTCCAGCGTGACCGGCCGGCCGACCAGGGTCGCGTGGGCGACGATGCGGTTGAGCGCACCCTCCAGCTCGCGGACGTTGGAGGTGATCTTGTGGGCCAGGAACTCGATGACCTTGAGCGGCACGGTGACGCCGACCTGCTCGGCCTTGGCCTGCAGGATGCCGAGCCGGAGCTCGTAGGTCGTCGGGTGGATGTCGGCGACCAGGCCCCAGCCGAAGCGCGAGCGCATGCGCTCGTCGACGCCCTCCAGGTCGGAGGGGCTCTTGTCGGCGGAGATCACGACCTGGCGGTTGTGGTCGACCAGGGCGTTGAAGGTATGGAAGAACTCCTCCTGGGTCGCCTCGCGGCCGGAGATGAACTGCACGTCGTCGATCATCAGCACGTCGACGGTGCGGAACTGCTCCTTGAAGGCCATGGTGTCCTTGGTCCGCAGGGCCCGCACGAACTGGTACATGAACTTCTCGGCCGAGAGGTAGATGACGCGCTTGGCCGGGCTGTGGATGCGCAGGTGCCAGGCGATGGCGTGCATCAGGTGGGTCTTGCCGAGGCCGACCGAGCCATAGAGGAACAGCGGGTTAAAGGGCACGGTCTCGGCCTCGGCGACGCGCCGGGCGGCGGCGTAGGCCAGCTCGTTCGGCTTGCCGACGACGAAGTTGTCGAAGGTGAAGCGCGGGTCGAGCGGCGCAGAGATCTCCAGGGCGCGGGCGTCCAGCGCTGCCTTGCCGGCATCGTCGGCGACCGCCTGGGCGCGCGCCGCCTGGTCGTGGGCGAGTGCCCGGGCCTCGGCCTCGCGCGACGTGCCCGGATGCGCCGGCGCGCCGGCGCCGCCCGACGGCGCCTCCGCCCCGGCCGGTGCCCGCCCATCGCGCGGCGTGGCGTCGCGCGGGGTGGCGTCGCGAGAGGTGGCATCGCGGGGGGTGGCGCTGTGCGGCGGCAGGACCACGATCTCGACCCCGCGGACCTCCGGGGCCTCCTCGCTCCAGAGATGGCGCAGGCGCTCGGCGTAGTTGCCGATCACCCAGTCGCGCATGAACCGCGAGGGAACGCCGAGCCGGACCGCCGAGTCGCGCAGGCCCATCATGACCAGGGGCTTGAGCCAGCTCTTGAAGGCCGCTTCGCCGACCTCCGAGCGGAGCCTGGTCCGGACCCGGACCCACCGCTCCGCCAGGGCGCCCCCGCTTTGCTCGTCACTGGCCAAGGTTCGCGCGCTCGCTTCAAGTCTCGCGTCCACTGTCTGCCCTCGTCCGTCAATGATACCGGGAGGAGATCCCGTCGCGCGGCGCTCCCCTCCGACTAGCGGACCGCTGCCGAACCCAGAGATCCAGGCATCCTGGAACGGAGGGATCGAAGCCCTCCCCGGCCGGCGACGGCGCGTCCCTGCCGCTGCGGCTATCGGCCGGCAGCAGGTCGCTTCGGCTGCTTAATCAGCGCTCAGCCACACAATGAGTCAAGTCTCCGCCCCCCCTCATCGGTAGAAAATCCGGCTTTTTCTTTGGAACGGACGCATTTATTGTTTACTTGTGATGATTAGTACTTGCGTCCCAGCCTGTCT
Organism: Tistlia sp.; assembly: GCF_040905785.1. Lineage (NCBI taxonomy): Bacteria > Pseudomonadati > Pseudomonadota > Alphaproteobacteria > Rhodospirillales > Rhodovibrionaceae > Tistlia > Tistlia sp. Next base: position 89,360 of record NZ_JBBDQW010000054.1, on the reverse strand, counting down.
TGCAGGGTCGTTTAATGTACCCGACACGGTGTTCGCGGGCAACTGGATCAAAAAACGAACGAAATATTACGGCTTCCCGAAGACTCGAAAATCGCCCCCTAAGTCTCCGAGGAATCGGGCGAATCGCCCGGCCGACCTTCGTGAAAACTTTTGCCGGCCCGCGCAAGGACGCAGGCAGGCGGCACCCGACCGGGGTGCGCACAAAAAGAAGGCAGCGCCGTCCCGACGGGACGGCGCTGCCTTCGATACCCTCGTCCGCGCCCTCCGGGGAGGGCGCGACGGCTCAGGCCATGGTCTTGATGCGGGTCGAAAGGCGCGAGAGCGTGCGCGCCGCCGTGTTGCGATGCACCACACCCTTCGAGACGCCGCGCTGCAGCTCCGGCTGGGCGACCTTGAAGGCCTCCTGCGCGGTGCCCTTGTCGCCGCCGGCGATCGCCAGCTCGATCTTCTTCATGAAGGTGCGGATGCGCGAGCGGCGCATCCCGTTGATCTCGGCGCGCCGGGCATTGCGACGAATGCGCTTCTCGGCGGACTTATGGTTCGCCATCTTGTCCTGATCCATCGATACGTTCGGAGAGAGGCGCGCTTATAGCGAGGCGCCCCAGGGCCGTCAAGCGCGCGCTTGGGCGCACGCCCGACGGGGCGGCGGACGTCAGCGGTGCCGGAAGTCCGGCTTGCGCTTGGCGACGAAGGCCTCCATGCCCTCGCTGCGGTCGTCCAGCGCGAAGGTCCCGTGGAAGCTCCGGCGCTCGAAGCGCACGCCCTCGGCAAGGCTGGTCTCGTAGGCGACGTTGACCGACTCCTTGCAGATCCGCAGCACCGGCAGCGAGTGACCGGCGATGGTCTCGGCGACCTTCATGACCGCCTCCAGGAAGCCCTCGGCCGGCAGCACCTTGGCGACCAGCCCGGCGCGAAGCGCGGTCTCGGCATCGATCATGTCGCCGCTCAGGCAGAGGTACATGGCCAGCGACTTGCCGACCGAGCGGGTCAGGCGCTGGGTCCCGCCCGAGCCCGGGATCGTGCCCAGCTTGATCTCCGGCTGGCCGAACTTCGCCGTCTCCGCAGCCAGGATCATGTCGCACATCATGGCGATCTCGCAGCCGCCGCCGAGCGCGAAGCCGGCGACCGCGGCGATGGTCGGCTTGCGGCAGCGCGCCAGGACCTCCCAGTCGCCGGTGATGAAGTCCTCGTCGAGCACGTCGGCGTAGGACTTCGCCTGCATCTCCTTGATGTCGGCGCCCGCGGCGAAGGCCTTGTCCGAGCCGGTGACGACGATGCAGCGGATCGCGTCGTCCGCCTCCAGGTCGGCCAGCGCCTCGCCGAGCTCGGCGATCAGGGCGGCGCAAAGCGCGTTGAGCGCCTTGGGCCGGTTCAGCGTGACGACGCCGACCGCACCCTTGCGGTCGACCAGGATGTTCTCGAAGGCCATGCGGCTTGCTCTCCTCGGTTTTGCTTGTCCGGTAGGCGCCGCGCGGCGGCGGCGGCCAGGAAGGGGGTTTTCAGTCGGTGGGCGAGAGCGCGATCCGCAGCGTCGTGACGCCGGCGGCCTCGCTGATTTCGAGCTCCAGGCTCTCGCCGTCGCGCCGGTACCGGTTTTCGGCGACCGCCTGCCAGCCGAAGTGCGGTAACGCCTCCTCGTAGAAGGCGCGCACCTGCTCCGCCGGGACGGCGCCCTCGGCGTAGACCTCGCCGATCCGCCCGCCCGGCTTGTCGAAGGCGATACTGGCCTCCGCCATCTCCTGGAGGCCGGCCATCAGCGGCAGGTCGTCGAGGTCCGCGAAGAAGCGCGGCGCCTCCTCCGCGGTATCGGCTTCCGGCGTCGCCTGCGCCTGCTGCGCGCCGGCGACCGGGATCGCGGCCGCCGCCGGCACGGGCACCGCTGCGAGCGCCAGCAGGACGGGAAGCAGGAGGGCGGTGAGCGACCGGGCCGGGCGCAGGGCGATCCGCACCGGGCGTGGCGCGGGCCCCGGGTCGCAGCGGGACGCGTGGCGGGACGTCTGGCTCGTCATGAGGCCCAGAGATAGCCTAGCGCTGCCGGCGGGGACAGTAGAAAGTCGACCGGTTGGACTGCACCAGGCGGCGAATCCCGCCGCCGGCCCCCGGCTCGCAATCGCAGCCCGGGCAGGCTTGGCCCTCGCGCCCGTAGACAGCCCAGGCATGCTGGAAGTAGCCGAGCTCCCCGGAGGCCTGGACGTAGTCGCGCAGCGAGCTGCCGCCGGCTGCGATCGCCCGGATCAGGACGTCGCGGACGGCCGCCGCCAGCCGCTCGGCGCGGCCGCCCTGCACGCTCCCCGCCAGGCGCCGGGGCGACAGGCCCGCGTGGAACAGCGCTTCCGAGACGTAGATGTTGCCGAGCCCGGCGACGACCCGCTGGTCGAGCAGGGCCGCCTTGATCGAGCTGGTCCGACCGGACAGCGCGGCAGCCAGCACCGGGCCGTTGAAGCTGTTGGACAGGGGTTCCGGGCCGAGCGGTGCCAGCATCGGGTGCTGGGCCAGGCCCTCGGTCGGCCAGAGGTCCATGAAGCCGAAGCGGCGCGCGTCGTTGAAGCGCACCTGGCGCCCCTCGTCGGTCTCCAGCACGACGTGGTCGTGCTTTTCCGCCGGCAGCGCCGGGTCGTCGACCAGCAGCATGCGCCCCGACATGCCGAGATGGCAGAGCAGCGTCTCGCCGCCCTGAAGATGCGCCAGAATGAACTTCGCGCGGCGCTCGATGCGGGTCAGGCGCTGGCCGGTGAGGCGCTCGACGAAGCGCTCCGGCAGCGGGAAGCGCAGGTCGGGCCGGCGCTGTTCGACGCGGCGCAGCAGGCGCCCCTCGAGCACCGGGCGGAGCCCGCGGCAGACGGTTTCGACTTCGGGAAGCTCGGGCATGCTCGACTGGGCCGCTCGCGGCTGGCGGGGTGGGCGTCGCGTCGAGCGGCACGCTAGCCGAAGCCCGGGCCAGGCGCTATCGTCCCGCGCCATGACGAAGCAAGCAGCAGAGCAGGCGCGCCGCAAGCGCGCGGCCGAGGAGCCGGGGGCCGGCGAGAGCCGCGTCGCCTTCGGCGAGCGCGAGGTCGAGGCCAGCGAGAAGCCGGCCCTGGTGCGCGACGTCTTCCGCTCGGTCGCCGGCCGCTACGACGTCATGAACGACCTCATGTCGCTCGGCATCCACCGGCTGTGGAAGGCCAGCATGCTCGACCGGCTGCGGCCGCGCGCCGGCGAGGCCCTGCTCGACGTCGCCGGCGGCACCGGCGACATCGCCTTCCGGATTCTGGACCGCACCGAGGGCCACGCCGACGTCACGGTGCTCGACCTCACCGAGGACATGCTGCGGGTCGGCCGCGACCGCGCCGTCGACAGCGGACGGCTCGGCCCCCTGCACTGGGTCTGCGGCGACGCCGAGGCGCTGCCCCTGCCCGACGCCAGTTTCGACGCCTACACGATCGCCTTCGGCCTGCGCAACGTGACCCACATCGACCGCGCACTGGCCGAGGCGCGGCGCGTCCTGAAGCCGGGCGGCCGCTTCCTCTGCCTGGAGTTCAGCCGGGTCGTGCTGCCGGCGCTCGACCGCGCCTACGCGCTGTGGTCCGACAACGTGCTGCCGAGGCTGGGCGGCGCCGTGGCAGGCGACCGCGACTCCTACGTCTATCTGGTCGAGTCGATCCGCCGCTTCCCGGCCCAGGCCGAGCTCGCCGAGCGGATCCGGGCGGCCGGCCTGGAGCAGGTCCGCTACAGCAACCTGTCGGGCGGCATCGCGGCGCTGCATTCCGCCTGGCGGCTCTGAGCGCTCCCGTGGTCTGGCGAAACGCGGTCCTCCCGTTCCGGCTTCTCGCCATCGCCCGCGTGCTGGCGCGCCACGACGCCCTGGCGGCGGTCGAGGACCTGCAGCTGTTCCCGGCGCTGGTCGCGCTGCTGCGCCGGCTGAGCCCGCGCGCCGTGCCGGGGCGCCCGGGGGAGAAGCTGGCGCGCGCCCTCGGCGACCTCGGCCCCTCCTTCATCAAGCTCGGCCAGTTCCTGGCGACGCGCGCCGACCTGGTCGGCGAGCGCATGGCCGAGGACTTGGCGCAGCTCCACGACCGCCTGCCGCCCTTCCCGGCCGAGCAGGCGCGCCGGGCCATCGAGGCCGAGCTCGGCCGGCCGCTCGACAGCCTGTTCCTGTCGTTCGACGAGACCCCGGTCTCGGCCGCCTCGATCGCCCAGGTCCACTTCGCGGTCACCCGCCCCGACCCCGGCGCCAGGGATCCGCTCGCCCCCCCGGGGCCGCGGGTGCCGGGCGATCCCTTCGGCGCGCCGGAACCGCTCGGCGCACCGGACCTGCTCGGGGACGCTGAGTCGCTCGACGGCGTCGACGGGCAGGACGAGCCACAGCCGGTCGCGGTCAAGGTCCTGCGCCCGGGCATCGAGCGCGCCTTCGAGCGCGACCTGCAGCTCTTCTATTGGCTCGCCCACCTTGCCGAGCGCACCCAGCCGCGCCTGCGCCGTCTCAGGCCGGTCGCGCTGGTCGACCTCTTCGCCTCGACCGTTCGCTGCGAGATGGACCTCCGGCTCGAGGCCGCCGCGGCCTCGGAGCTGGCCGTCAACTTCGCCGGCGACGAGACCTACGTCGTGCCCCAGGTCGACTGGGAGCGCACCGGCCGGCGCGCCCTGACCATGAGCCGGATCGCCGGCATCCCGCTCGACGACCGCGCCGCCCTCCTCGCCGCCGGCCACGACATCCCGGCGATCCTGGAGATCGCGGCGACGATCTTCTTCAACCAGGTGTTCCGGGACGGCTTCTTCCACGGCGACCAGCACCCCGGCAACATGATGGTCACCGCCGAGGGCGCCATCGCCGCCGTCGACTTCGGCATCATGGGGCGGCTGGATCGCACGACCCGCGCCTTCCTGGCCGACATGCTGCTGGCGACCCTGGCGCGCGACTACCGCCGCCTCGCCCAGGTCCACGTCGAGGCCGGCTTCCTGCCGCCCGACCAGTCCCAGGAGCTCTTCGCCCAGGCCCTGCGCTCGGTCTGCGAGCCGATCTTCGGCCGGCCGCTGCAGCGCATCTCCTTCGCCCGCCTGCTCGGCCAGCTGCTGAGCCTGACCGAGTCCTTCTCGATGCCGGTGCAGCCCCAGCTCGTGCTGCTGCAGAAGAACATGCTGATGGCCGAGGGGGTCAGCCGCCAGCTCGACCCCAGCCTCAACATCTGGTTGCTGGCCGAGCCGCTGATCGCCGGCTGGGTGCGCGTCCATCGCGGTCCGGAGGCGCGCCTGCGCGAGGGCGCCGAGGGACTGGCCGAGGGCCTGCAGCGGCTGCCCGAGCTGATGCGCCAGCTCGAGGCGGCGGCACGGCGCATCGCCGAGGGCAACCTGAGGGTCGACCCCGAGGTGCTGGCGGCGATCGACCGCCGGCGCAGCACCGCCCGGCTCGCCGCCCTGGCCTGCGGCATCGCCGTCGCCGCCCTGGCCTTCGCCCTGGCCGCGCTGTTCTGATGTCCCGGGCCGCCGCCATGCCCCCGGCTCGCACCCGCCCCGCCCCCGGAAAAGTTGCCTGCCCCGCCGCCGGCGTGGAACTATCCGTCGGCCGATGGCGCCGAGCGCCGCGCGAGACGCCGTCGTGACGGATCCCACCGAGGGGAAGGGCCCGCCCATGCTGGCCGGCAAGCGCATCCTGCTGATCGTCGCCGGCGGCATCGCCGCCTACAAGTGCCTGGAGCTGATCCGTCGCCTGCGCGAGCGCGGCGCCGCCGTGCGCTGCTTGCTGACCCGGGCCGGCGCGCAGTTCGTCACGCCGCTGTCGCTATCGGCCCTCAGCGAGGACAAGGTCTACGGCGAGCTGTTCTCGCTGACCGACGAGGCCGAGATGGGCCACATCCAGCTCAGCCGCGACGCCGACCTGCTGGTCGTCGCCCCGGCGACCGCCGACATCCTGGCGCGCCTGGCCCACGGCCTGTGCGACGACCTGGCGACGACCGCGCTGCTGGCCACCGACAAGCCGGTGCTGGCGGCGCCGGCGATGAACGTGCGCATGTGGCAGCACCCGGCGACCCGCGACAACCTGGCCCTGCTGCAGGCGCGCGGGCTGCTCACCGTGGGGCCGAACGAGGGCGCCATGGCCTGCAACGAGCACGGCTTCGGGCGCATGGCCGAGCCGGCCGAGATCCTGGCCGCCATCGAGGCGCACTTCGCCGGCGGCGGCGCCCGTCGCCCGCCGCAGGCCCGCC